>BEHO01000142.1 GCA_002898915.1 bacterium HR12 | reverse complement strand
AGACGACCTCGAGGGGCACGTCGTCGCGCAGGTCCTCGGGGGCGAGACCGGCGGCCCGGGCCGCGAGCGCCCGGTCCTCGAAGCGGGGGCCGAAGGCGGGCGGGAGTTGCCGCATGCTGGCGCGGCCCGCGGCGAGGTCCACGTCCACGGAGAACTCCCCCGCCGCCACGACCTGGATCGCCGGGGTGCGGATCCGCCCCTCGGCGGCGAGCGCGAACGCGGTCCCGAGCGTGGGGTGCCCCGCGAAGGGCAGCTCCTGCTCCGGCGTGAAGATCCGCATCGCGTAGCGGTGCCCCTCGGCCTCGGTCACGAAGGTGGTCTCGGAGAACCCGATCTCGCGGGCGAGGGCCTGCATCGTCGCCGCGTCGAGTCCCGCGGCGTCGGGCACGACGCAGAGCTGGTTGCCCTGCAGGGGTCGCTCGCAGAAGACGTCCACCAGACGGAAGGGGACGCGCATCATCGGTCCGCTCACGGCAGGGGCTCGATCGGGATCCCGAGCGCCTCGGCGCCGGTCCGCATGCGGAGGTCGTACGTGGCGAGGCGAACCGCGAGACGCCGCTCTCGCAGGAAGACGACGGACGCGAGGTGCAGCGCGTCGAGGGTCCGTACCGGTGCGGGGAACGGTTCCAAGGCCCGCGCGAGCACGGGGGGAGCGAGCTCGATCAGCGAGAGGCGTGCGAGCAGCTCGCGCGCCTGCTCCCCGTGGCTGGCCCCGAGGCCGCGTCCGTTCAGACGGACCCAGGTCTCGTACTCGGTGAGCCGGCTGGTGATCAGCGGCGATCCCCACAGGGACGCTGGTGGTCGGCGGTCCTCCGCGAGGAGCTGCGCGAGGACCACGGAGGTGTCCACGTAGATCAACGGTCGGAGCGGTCCTCCTCGAGCTCCGCGAGGATCTCCTCGAGCGGCGCCACGGGCGTCGCCGGCGGTGGGGGTCCGGGAGGGAGGATCGCCGACGTGACAAGGCCCTCCCGGACGGCCTCAGCGAGCATCGCATCGGGGACCCGTGGCGCTCGATGGGGTGCGGGCGGGACGAGCTCGGCGACCACCCGATCCCGGTCCGAGATCAGGATCACCTCGCCCGCTGCTGCGAGCCGCACGTACTCCGCCAGCTTGTTCTTGAGCACCTTGAGGCCGACCGTCCGCATCGACACGAAAGTAGCTTCTGGAAGCTACTTCGTCAACCCGTCCCTCCCGGACGGCGATGGCGCGACGGCGAGCCAGCGCCTGCTAGCGTGCCGCCGATGCGAGATCGGCCGGTGGACGAAGGGACCGGCGAACGCCGACGGCGGGACGGGGCCCGGGCGGCGGCGCCCCTCGCCGTGGCCGTGGCGGCGTCCGGCGTCTCCTTCGGCGTGCTCGCTCGGGCCCAGGGGTGGGGATGGCTCGCCCCCATCGCCATGTCGGCGACGACCTTCGCCGGGTCGGCGCAGTTCGCGGCCCTCTCCGTCCTTGGGGCGGGCGGCACACTGGGGGCCGCCGTGGCGGCGGCTCTCCTCCTGAGCGCCCGGTACGGACCGATCGGCGTGAGCGTCGCCCCGTTCCTGCGCGGGCCGGCGTGGTCGCGCCTCCTGCGAGCCCAGCTCGTCATCGACGAGTCCTGGGCGATCGCGGCGGAGGGGCACGGCCGCTTCGACCCCCGGATGCTCGTGGGGGCGGGGCTCGCCCTCTACGCCGCCTGGGTCGGGGGGACGGCCGTCGGGGTCGCGATCGGCGGCGCGCTCGCCGACCCCGAGGCGCTCGGCCTCGACGCGGCCTTCCCGGCGCTGTTCCTCTCGCTCCTCGCGCCGCAGGTCCGGGAGCGTCGGTCCCTCGCCGCGGCGGTCGTGGGCGCGGGCGTCGCGCTCGCGCTCACGCCGGTCGCCCCCGCCGGCGTGCCGATCCTCGCCTCGGCCCTCGCCTGCCTGCTGGGGCTCCGCCGATGAGCGAGGTGTGGGCCACGGTGGCGCTCGTCGGGGCGGGCACCGTCGCCATCAAGGCCCTGGGGCCGGTGGTGATGGGAGGCCGACCGCTCCCGGCACCGCTGCGGGGCGTCGTCGAGCTCCTGGCCCCCGCCGTGCTCGCGGCGCTCGTCGCCGTCCAGACCTTCGGGGACGTGCGAGCGCTCGCGCTCGACGCCCGCGCGGTGGGGCTCGCCGTCGCCGGGATGGCGATCTGGCGTCGCGCCCCCGTGCTCCTCGTCGTGGCCCCGGCCGCCGCGGCGACGGCGCTCACCCGCCTCCTCATCTGATCCGTGCGCGCTGCTACGCTTCCTGTCGCCGCGGGCGAAGCTGAAAGGTAGAGGCGCAACGCTCCGCGTGCACACCGGCACCGTATCTGGCAATCGGGGAGCGAGGCAACCACCCATCGTCCTAGCCCACTGAGGTCCGCAGCATCCTCCACGGAGCCCTTGCACCGTAACGAATCCGGACCCTACCCTGCTGGCCGATGCAGACCTTCCAGCTGCTCCGCGCCTGGTCCGACTACCTGGCCGTCTCGGGCACGGTCTCTCCCCGCACGGCGCGGCAGTACCGGAGGTACGCGATCGCCTTCATGGCCGATGTGCTGATGCCGCTGGAGGACGTCACGGAGGACGACGTGGTCGGCTGGCTCGCCGAGCACTGCGTCCGCGGCCCGATGCGCGGCCAGATGCTCCGAGCCCTCAAGAGCTACTACCGGTGGGCGCTGGCTCGCGGGTACGTGGATCGCGACCCCACGGCCCGCATCCGCATCCCGAAGCAGCGCTACGGCCGGGCCCCGGCGCTCACGGAGGAGCAGCTCGAGGCGGTCTTCGCCGCGGCCGAGCTGGTGGACCCAAGAGCGCGGCCGACCCTCGAGCTGATGTACGCGACCGGCGCGAGGCTCGGCTCGATCGCAGCCGTCATGCCGGAGGACGTCGACCTCGAGCAGGCCTGGATCGACTTCCGCGAGGCCAAGGGAGGCCAGCCCTATGGGCTACCGCTCGGTCCGAGGGGTCTCGCCGCGGCGCGGCGCCTCCTCGAGCTGCGGGACTGGCACCCGCCGAAGGTCGGCGGGAGGCTCCCGACCCTGGTCGGGGTGGGTCCGGCACGGATCAGGCAGTGGGTGCAGCGCGCCGGTGACCTGGCGGGGATCCGCGTCTGGCCGCACCTGCTCCGCCACTCCACGATCACGCGGCTCGCCGCCGTGGGGACCGATGTGAGGACCATCGTCGAGTTCGCGAACTGGCGCGATCCGTCTCAGCTCCGACGCTATGCGGCGCCCTTGGACCCCAACTTGCGCGCGGCCGCCTCCGTGCTGTAGGAATGGGGCATGAGACCTCTCGCGTCATGGCTCTCGTACGCGGGTGCCTGGCAACGCGTCCGGCACCTCGCGACCAAGATGGAGAGCACGGGCCTCAGGGTGGCCTTCTGGGTCTCTGCTGCGCTCGTCATCCTCCCGGCCTGGTGGATGCTCGTGACGGTCTGGTACCTGATCTGGATGCTGCTCTTCCCCGTGGCCTTCCTCCTCATGGTGCCGTGGCGGCTCTGGCGCCGGAGTCAGCGTCAGGCCAAGGCCGCCGGAGGCTGAGCGGGAGCGGGTTCCTGCTCGGGCTCGGGCACGGGCGCCTCGAGCGGCTCAACGATGATGGTCTCCTCCTGCTCCTCCCCGATGTTCATGGCCGCACCTCCTCATCCGGGATGATGGGCAGCTCGTAACGGCTCGGCCACCGCACGGCCCGGGGTCCGGGTTCCACTGAACACGGAGAAGGTGACCCAGCATCCGAGTGCGCCCCTGCGAGCAGCATCGCTTGAACCCAGCTCCCCAGCACTCATGTCGCCGCTCGGACATGCCGAAGGAGGATAGGGGAACCCCATGTACCGGTACTTCATGCGAGCCTGCGGGAGCACCGCTCACCCGACCAAGCCGGAGCAGGGCCCATGCGCTCCGCTGACCCCAGAGGAGGAGTCGCAGGATGTGGTCGGTCCGTGGCTCACGTGGGCGGATGCCAGATGGCGCTGGGACGAGGGCCCGTGCCCCTGCGGCGGCATCATGCGACGGTCGCCACGAGATCACGTGGGTCGCTGGCACCGGGTCTGCGACACGTGCGGCTCGCACTACGAGCTGCAGCCGCTCCTCATCCACGTCGGCCCTGAAGGGGAACCGACGCTGCCCGAGCTGTCCAACCGCGAGGTCGCCGCACGAGCCCGAGCTCTCGTCGCGCAGATCTCGCCAGAGCGGCTAACCGAGGAGGCGCGCCGGAGCGGCGTGATCTACGGGGGCTGGGCCGTCAGGGCCTGCTTCCCCGCGTGAGAGAGCTCTCGGGGGCTCCCACCGGCACGTTCCCGGGTTCCGGCTCCAGGGTAGGCGCCTCGAGCGGCTCGACGATGATGGTCTCCTCCTGCTCCTCCCCGATGTTCATGGTTTCACCTCACTCTCCGGGATGGTGGGGACCTCGTAACGCTCGGCCACCGCACGGACGAGCTCGCGGTTCCGCTCGCCGAGGACGAGCCCGAGGGGCCGGGCGTACTCCGCCCGCCAGCCGCTCGTGCCCACC
>BEHO01000141.1 GCA_002898915.1 bacterium HR12 | reverse complement strand
GGCGCTGCGCTCCCTCGGCACGCTGCTCGCCTACGGGTACCTGGCGCTCGTGTACGCGTTCATCTCCCTGCCGGTGGTCGCCCTCATGCTGTTCTCGTTCCAGGACGGGCTCGTACCGGTGCCGCCCTTCCACGGTCCCACCCTCCGCTGGTACGCGGAGCTCTTCGCCGACGACCGGATGATGGCGGCGCTCCGGAACTCGGTGTGGGTGGGGCTGACCTCCTCGGCCATCGCGACGGTCCTCGGCTTCCTCGCCGCCTACGGGCTCGCCCGGTACCGTCCGCTCGCGGCGGGCGCGATCCGAGGCGTCCTGATCGCGCCGATCGCCGTCTCGTACCTCGTGATCGGGCTCGGCCTGTCGATCGTGGCGAACGAGCTCGGGGTGGGGCGCTCGCTCACGCTCGTCGTGATCGGGCACGTGGTCATCAACCTCCCCCTCGCCTTCGCGGTGGTGCTGAGCCAGATGAGCCCGGCCCAGGAGCGCCTGGAGAAGGCGGCCCGGGACCTGGGCGCGTCGGAGGTCCGCGTGCTCGCCCTCGTCACGGTGCCGGTGCTGCTGCCGGGACTGCTCGCGGCCTTCGCGCTCTCCTTCACGCTGTCCTGGGACGAGTTCGTGATCGCGTTCCTCCTCACGCGGTTCGACGTCACGCTGCCGGTGGAGATCTGGTCCTCGATCCGCACCGGCCTCGACCCGGAGACGAACGCCGTCGGGACCCTGGTGTTCCTGCTGTCCGTGGGGCTGCTCGCGATCACGCTCGCGGTGGTCTCGCGCCTCTCGCGGAGGAGGGTGTGATGCGCGGCGCGCGGGTCGTGGTCGAGGGGCTCACGAAGCGGTACGGCGAGGTCACCGCCCTCGCCGACATCGACCTCGAGATCGAGGCGGGGAGCTACGTGGTCATCCTCGGGCCGTCGGGGAGCGGGAAGACGACGCTGCTCTCGATCCTCGGCGGGTTCGCCCACCCCACGTCGGGGCGCGTGCTGGTGGACGGTCGGGACGTGACCTTCGACCCGCCGGCCAGGCGGCCGACGACGACCGTGTTCCAGGACTACGCCCTCTTCCCGCACATGAAAGTGGGGCGGAACGTGGCGTTCGGGCTCGCCATGCGGAAGGTCCCGCGGGAGGAGCGGCGACGGCGCGTGGCGGAGGTCCTCGCCCTCGTCGGGCTCGAGGGGGCCGAGGGGCGCGACGTCGCGACGCTCTCCGGTGGGCAGCGGCAACGGGTGGCGCTCGCCCGGGCGCTCGTGGTGGAACCGCCGGTGCTCCTGCTCGACGAGCCCCTCGGCGCGCTCGACCTGAAGCTGCGGCGTCAGATGCAGGACGAGCTCTCGCGCATCCAGCGGACGACCGGCACCACCTTCGTCCACGTGACCCACGACCAGGAGGAGGCGATGGCCCTCGCCGACGCCGTGGTCGTCCTCAACCACGGACGGATCGAGGACCACGGGCCGCCGGAGCGCGTGTACCTGCGGCCGTCCTCGCGCTTCGCCGCGGGGTTCATGGGGGACAGCAACCTCATCGAGGGACGGGTCGTCGAGGGACCCGACGGCCGGGTCGTGGAGACGGCGCTCGGGCCGGTGCCGTGGGGTTCGGGGGCGCCCGGCTCGCGCGTCGCGGTCTCGATCCGCCCCGAGCACCTGCGCCTGGACGGGTCGGGCGCGCTCGCGCTCGGCCGGGCCGAGGTGCGCGAGCGGCACTTCGCCGGCATCTACCAGCGCTGCTTCGTCCGGGTCGGCGAGCTCGAGCTCCTCGTCTTCGCGCCGCCGACGATCCGCGTGGCTCCGGGCGAGATCGTCTCCCTGTCGGTCGATCCCGCCGACGTCGTCGTCCTCCCCCAGGACTGACGAGCCTCCGCCGGGGGCTCGGCGGCCGGCTCAGTACGCGCCGAGCTCCCGCAGGCGCTCGTCGGAGATCCCGAAGAAGTGCGCGACCTCGTGGATCACGGTCTCGGTCACCACCCGCAGGATCTCGTCCTCGTCCCCGCCGGCCTCGCGCTCGATGGGGCGGCGGTACAGCGTGATCGTGTCGGGCAGGACCCCGGCGTACGAGGAGTCGTACCGCTCGGTCAGGGGGATGCCGTGGTAGCGGCCGAGGAGGTCGGGCTCGTCCCGTGGAGGGCGATCCTCCACGACGACCTCCACGTTCTCGAGTCGCTCGAGCACCCAGGCGGGAAGCCCATCGAGGGCCTCGGCCACGAGCCGTTCGAACCTCCGCCGATCCACGGCTCCAGCGTACGACGACGCGCTCGGAGGACCCCCGGGGTTCGGCGGCCCTATGGGATCAGACCGAACACCGTGCCGGGAGCCCCCGAGCCGTGGACGTTCCTCGGGCTCCCCAGCACGATCCACGCGCCCGTCGGCGGCAGCTCGTCCAGGTTCGTGAGGTTCTCGATCGTCACCCGGTGCCGGCGCAGGGTGAGCCAGGTCGGCATGTAGGCGCGGTCCGACGAGGGATCGGGCCCGAAGGTGTCGGTCCCGAGGGCGCCCCGCCGCCCGAGGACGCCGGTCTCGATCAACCAGCGAACGGCGTTGCGGGAGAACCCGGGCTGGTGGTCGCCGCGCAGGCCGCTGCCGCAGTTGTAGTAGTTCGGCTCGCCCGGCTCGTCGCCGGCGGACCACCAGGCGTCGCAGCCCGTCAGGAGCAGGACCGCGGCGTTCTCCGGCATCTGCCCGTGCTCCGCCTCCCACGCCTTGAGGTCGGCCACCCGCACGATGTGATCCGGGTCCCTCGCCACCTGCTCCCGGACATCGATGACCACAGCGGGAAGGATCAGGTCAGCGGGCCTAAGCTCGTCCATGCAGCGCGCACGGACATGGAAGTGGCAGGGGGCGCTGTAGTGGGTGCCCGTGTGCGCGCCCTCTGAGACGAGTTCGAGGTAGAAGCCGTCCTTCGGGACGGTGAAGACGGTCTCGATCGTGAACGGGGGATCGCCCGGGAAGATCGGGGTCCTCGCCGGGTCGTTCACGTGGCTGAGGAACACCACCTTTCGGAAGGGCGGCAAGGGGACCTTGGAGCGCGGTTCCTCAGCGGCGGTGGAGCCGATCGTCTGCGCCGCCACGACGCCGACGACGAAGCTGGACGCTGCAACGGCCGCTGTGAGGACCCGTCGCCGGATGGATGCGCGACGCATCGCGACCTCCTCTTCGAACCGGATGGACCTGCAAGGAGGCTATCTCCGATCGGCCCCCCGGGGAAGGTGGTGGTGAACGGTCTTGCTCTGACCGCCGTGGTCGGGCCCGCCTAGCCCCCGCGCATCCGCTCCGCCGGTCCGGACGACGACCCGACGCGCGCGGTCGATGGCTCCATGGTGCGGCGGATCCGCCTCTTCCTCCTCGGCCGGAGCCCTAGCGGAGGTCCGCCTCCTCGGCGCCCGCGCGCTTGGCCGCGAGGGCCGAGATCGCCTCCATGACGATGCGGTGGGCGAGCATCGCCGTGGTCTCGCTCTGGTCGTAGGGCGGCGAGACCTCGACGACGTCCATCCCGACGAGTTCGACCGCGCCCACGATCTGGCGGACCGCCCGGAGCATCTCTCGCGGGAGGATCCCGCCGGGCTCGGGCGTTCCGGTCCCGGGGGCGCATCCCGGGTCCACGACGTCGATATCCACCGAGAGGTACACGACCTCGGGGCCATCCAGGGCCTCGGCGATCGCGTCGGCGATGACCGCCTCGGCGCCCCGCTCCTCGATCTCGACCATCGTGTGCCAGCGCATGCCCTGCTCGCGCATCCAGGCGAAGGTCTCGCGGTCGGGCCAGTACCCCCGGAGACCGATCTGGACGAAGTTCCGACCGGCGATCCAGCCCTCCTCGATGAGTCGGCGCATCGGCTGGCCGTGCGCGTGCAGGTTCCCCCACTGGCTCGCACCCGTGTCGGCGTGGGCGTCGAAGTGGACGACGCCCACCTTCCGGGGCCAGACGTGGCGGGCGACGGCGGCCGCGCTCGGGTACGTGATCGAGTGATCCCCGCCGAGCACGATGGGGATCGGCCCCGCGCTCGTCACCCGGAAGACCTTCTCGTGGATGACGCGCAGGGCACGCTCGAACCGGGTCGGCACGACCGGCGCATCCCCGGCGTCCACCACCTTCAGCGCGGAGTACGGCTCGACATCCAGCTGGATGGACCAGGCCTCGACGTTGCCCCACGCCGTCGGCGCCATCCGGATCGCCCGGGGGCCGAACCTCGCCCCCGGCCGCGAGGACGTCCCTTCGTCGAAGGGCGCCCCCACGATGGCGACGTCTGGCGCGAGGGCGCGCAGGGTCTCCTCGTCGAGCGCCCACGGGAGCTTCTCGAACGAACCGTGCCAGTCCGAGTAGTACGGCAGGTCGGCGTTGGAGAACTCCGTGAACTCGTCCTCGCCCAGGAGCTCGCTGTGTTCGAGCCGGAAGTCGGGGGGGCCGCTCACACCCTGTGCGCCGCTCACTCGTTCCCCGCCCTCCGTCGGACGCCCAGCGCGAGCGCGATCTGGGTCAGGTCGGAGCGCACCGCGCGCAGCTCATCGTGCGTCTCC
>BEHO01000140.1 GCA_002898915.1 bacterium HR12 | reverse complement strand
AGGCACACCCGAAGAGGATGACGTCGGAGACCCGATCGAGCACCGCGTCGGTGAAGGCGCCGAGCCGGCTCGCGGTCCCCCGCATCCTGGCCACGGCGCCGTCGAGGATGTCGAAGAGCCCGGCCGGTACGAGCAGGAGCCCGGCGGCGAGCGCCTCCCCTCGGAGGAGGAGGACGCCGATCACGACGTTGGTGAGCAAGCCGAGGGCGGTCAGCTGCATCGGCGTGAGCCCCAGGGCCAGCACGAGGGCGAGGATCGCTCGGAACGGCCAGTCGAAGATGCGGGCCATCGCGGGCCCGGCCGCGCTCTCGGCCTCCCGCGGTGGGGGCATGTCCTTCGGCCTCGGGATCTCTCCCGGCCGGTGCGGCTCGCGCGATCCGCCCATCCCGCGAGCAGGCTACCGCCGCGAGGGGGGACCCGACGCCTAGCTCCGCGGCCGGAAGTCGACGATCAGGTAGTGGAAGACCCCGCCCGGCGCCTCGTACTCGACCTCGTCGTCGAGGCGCTTCCCGAGGAGCGCCCGCCCGAGGGGCGAGGTCGTCGTGATGGTCCGCACCCCCGGCGCCCGCTCCTCCGCGTGCTCGGCGAGGAGGTAGGTCTCGTCCTCCGGCTCGTCCTCATCGAGGGGCCGGATCGTGACCAGCATCCCGGGGGCGATCACGTCCGATGCCGGCGGCTCCTCGACGATCTCGGGGTCCCGCAGCATCCGCTCGAGGTTCCGGATCCGCGCCTCCATCAGGGCCTGCTCGTTCTTGGCCGCGTCGTACTCGGCGTTCTCACGGATGTCGCCGTGCTCGCGGGCGGCCTTCAGGCGCTCGGCGATCCGGGCCCGGCCCACGGTCCGCAGCTCCTCGAGCTCGGCCTTCAGCCGGAGGTAGGCCTCGAGGGTCAGCGTCGCCGTCGGCTGGTGGCCGGGCGGTCGAGGCGGTCGGTTCGCGAGCTCCGGGGGCAGCTCCATGGGACCCAGCAATCTATCGCGCGCGACCTCCCCGCGTCCCCGCTCCCGCCTCCCCGTAGACTCGGGGCCCATGAGGCCGGTCCTGCTGGTGCGGAACGACCCGTACGAGACCTTCGGGGTCGCCCCCGGGGCGCTCGCCGCGGCCGGGTGCGACCTCCTCACGGTGAACATGACGGTGCCCGGGGCCGAGCTCCCCCCGCTCGAGGCCGTCTCCGGCGTCATCACGTTCGGGGGCACCGTCAACGTGGACGAGACGGACCGCCATCCGTACCTCGCCGCCGTCCGGGAGCTCACCCGGGAGGCCGTGGAGCGCGAGGTCCCGTACCTCGGCATCTGCCTCGGGTCCCAGCTCCTCGCGCGCGCGCTCGGGCAGCCCGTCTACCGGGCGCCGGTGAAGGAGGTCGGGTTCGTCCCGCTCCGCCCGCTGCCGGCGGCCAAGGAGGACCGGCTCCTCTCGCTCTACGCGGATGGCGACCTCGTCTTCCAGTGGCACCAGGACACGTACGACCTCCCGACGGGGGCCGAGCTCCTCGCCACCGGGGACGCCGTTCGCGTCCAGGCCTTCCGCGTGGGCGAGCTGGCCTGGGGCATCCAGTTCCACCAGGAGGTGGACGCGTACGAGCTCCGGTGGTGGATCGAGCTCGCCGACGCCGAGGGGGACCTGGCGGCGACCTGGGGCGTGACCGGCGACGAGCTCCGAGCCCAGGTCGAGCTCCACGCCGCCGCCCACGAGGAGCGCGGCCGCGAGCTGTTCCGGCGCTTCGCCGAGGTCGTCCGGGAGCGAGCCTGAGCCGGCCGTGGACGCGCCTGAGATCGCGGTCGTCGCCTACCACCTGAGGCCCGGACGGGTGCGCGGATGGGTCGTCGGCGGCTACGGCCTCCCCGAGGGCTACGTCGAGGCCCTGCGCCGCGCGGGCGCGGTCCCCTGGCTCGTCCTCCCGGGGGATCCCAGGACACCGTCGCGGCTGCTCGACCGGGTCCAGGGACTGCTGTTGGTCGGCGGCGGCGACGTGGACCCCGCCCGGTACGGCCAGGAGCCCCACGCCGAGCTCTACGGGCTCGAGCCCGACCGCGACGAGCTCGAGATCGCCCTCCTCCGGGAGGCCGACCGGCGCGGCCTCCCGACCCTGTGCGTGTGCCGGGGCATGCAGGTCATGAACGTGGCCTTCGGCGGCAGCCTGATCCAGCACCTGCCCGACGACCCACGGTTCGGGCCCCATGGCACCCCGAGCGGCGAGGACGAGCTCCTCCACGAGGTGCGGCTGGAGCCGGGCTCGCGGGTGGCGGCGGCCGCGGGCGCCGAGGTCCTGTCGTGCTCGAGCCACCACCATCAGGGCGTCGACCGGCTCGGGGAGGGGCTCGTCGCCACGGGACGCGCCCCCGACGGCCTCGTCGAGGCCATCGAGCGCGAGGGCGAGGGCTGGATGGTGGGCGTCCAGTGGCATCCGGAGGACACCGCGGCCACCGACCCCGCCCAGCAGCGGCTCTTCGACGCCCTGGTCCGCGCGGCCCGGGACCGCGCGCGGTAGCATCGGGCCCGTCCGGTGGGGTGGGCGCGCTCGGGACACGCGCGAGAAGGAGGCTGAGCCCGTGGCCTGGACCACCCCGCTCTTGTACGAGCGCCTCACCTGGCCCGAGGTCCGCCGAGCCGTCGCCGAGGATCGGGTCTGCCTGATCCCGGCCGGCGTGCTCGAGGACCACGGCCCGCACCTGCCGATCGACACCGACTCCAGGATCGCGACGGAGATCTGCCGCCGCGCCGCCGAGCGGATCCCCGACCGGGTCGTGCTGCTGCCGACCCTCGTCCACGGCTACACGCCGCACCACATGGACTTCCCGGGTCCGATCTCCATCGGCTGGAAGACCTTCGTCGACCACGCGGTGGACGTGGGGAGCTCCCTCGCCCACCACGGGTTCAAGCGCATCCTCTTCCTGAACGGGCATGGCTCGAACATCCCGCTGCTCGACGTCGCGGCGCGCCTGGTGAGCCTGAAGCACCCGGACGTGCTGTGCGCCTCGGCCTTCTACCTGACGAGCGAGGAGGCCCAGCGGGTGATCGCCGAGGTGCGGGAGTCCGAGCGCGGCGGCATGGGCCACGCCTGCGAGCTCGAGACCTCGATCTACCTCGCCATCGACCCCGAGGCGGTGGACATGGACCGGGCGGTGGACGAGAACAGCTTCCCCGAGGGACCCCACGCGTGGATGGACTGGTCCGACGGACCCCTGAAGCTCATGCCCTGGTGGAACGCCATCTCCCACACCGGCGTCCACGGGGCACCGACGAAGGCGACGGCCGAGAAGGGGCGGATCCTGCTCGAGGCGGCGGTCGCGGAGTGCGTGAGCTTCGTGGAAGAGCTCCTCGCCAAGCCCCTGCCGGAGCGGTGGACGCCGAGCGAGGTGGCGCCCTGAGGGATCGCCATGGTGCGTGGGACGGCGACGCCGTGCTATACAACGGCCGTCGGATCACCGAACGCAGGCTGACCATGGGTCACGCCCCGCGGGCTGCGGCGCACGTAAGACTTGAGCGGGGAGACATGATCGGCGAGGAGCACCCGCAGGGGGGAAGGAGGCGCTCGATGCGATCTGCGTCGCGGAGGGTCCTGGCGCTCGTCGCCGGGACGGCCCTGGCGGTGAGCGGGCTCGTCCAGGCGGCCCTCGCCCAGGAGACGGGGGCTGGGGGGAACGAGGGGAAGGTGACCTTCACCTTCGCCAGCACCGGCGAGCCCCTGAGCATGAACCCGATGACCGGGTACCTGGCCATCGAGTTCTACTTCTGGACCGCCAGCTACCACCTGCTGATCGACTGGGACCAGGACCTCGGGGTGGACAAGAGCGGCGGCCCCGGGGCCGGCCTCGTCACGGACGTGGAGGTCAGCCCGGACGGGATGACCTACACGTACCACATCAAGGACGGCATCATGTGGTCCGACGGGAAGCCGCTCACGGCCGAGGACGTCGCGTTCACCCTGAACCTGTACAAGAGCCGGCACGCCTACCTGCCGCAGAACTACCTGACGCTCATCGACGGCGAGGTCCAGGCCCTCGATGAGAACACGATCCAGTTCCGCACGAAGCAGCCGACGAGCCTGTACTCGGGAGAGATCGCCTACATGTACGACTACATCCTCCCGAAGCACATCTGGAGCGACCCATCCATCGTCGGCGATCGTCCGAAGCAGTACGACAACGTGCCGAACGTCGGCAGCGGCCCGTTCATCATCAAGGAGTTCAAGACCGGCGAGTACATCCGCATGGTCCGCAACCCCTACTGGACGGGACCCGAGCCCCACGTCGACGAGATCATCTACCGGGTCTTCAAGAACGAGGACGCGCTCGCCGAGGCCCTGAAGACCGGCGAGATCGACCTCGCGTACTTCAGCTCGCCCACGATCTTCGAGGACCTCCAGACGCAGCCCAACATCACGACGATGGAGGGGACGATCCCCTCGTTCTCGGAGATCGGGCTGAACACGGGGTCCGCCTACCAGCCGAAGACCGACTACTACACGCCCCACGGCGACGGGCACCCGGCCCTCACCGACCCCGTCGTGCGGCGCGCGATCCGGATGGCGATCGACAGCGAGA
>BEHO01000139.1 GCA_002898915.1 bacterium HR12 | reverse complement strand
ATCTTGTTCGCGGCGCCCCCCCAGTACTCGAAGACGTTGGCGACGATGTCGATCTCGCCGCGGGCCGCGGTGATCGGCTTGCCCCCGTTCCGCGCCTCCAGGCGCGCGAGCTCCTCGCGCCGCTCGCGGATCAGGAGCGAGGCGCGCGTCAGGAGGCGCCCGCGCTCCCTCGCGCTCGTGCGCGGCCACGGGCCCTCCTCGAAGGCCCTCGTCGCGATCTCGACCGCCCGCCGCGCGTCCTCCGGCCCGGCCTGCGCCACCTCGGCCATCGGCTGCCCGGTCGCGGGCTCGATGACCTCGTAGGTCGCGCCCTCCGCCGCCGCGACCCGCGCTCCTCCCATGACGAGCAGCTCGGCACCCACGTCGCCCCTCCTTCCCGGCGATCCGCCCGGACGTTCCCAGCGTCCGGATGATAGGCGCTCCGGCGGCGCCCGCGGGTGTGCGGACTGCTCTATGCTCCCGCCGACCCCGAGGCAGATCGGACACGGGAGGACGAGATGGGACGTCTGGACGGGAAGGTCGCCCTCATCACCGGAGGGGCGAGCGGGATGGGGATGGTGGCCTCACGGCTGTTCGCCGCAGAGGGCGCGAAGGTGGTCCTCACCGACGTCGCCGACGAGGCGGGCGAACGCGTCGCCGAGGAGATCCGCGCGGCCGGCGGCGACGCCCACTACGTCCACGCGGACGTGAGCGTGGAGGCGGACGCCGCGGCCATGGTGCGCGCCGCGGTGGAGCGCTTCGGCGGGCTCCACGTCCTGTACAACAACGCCGGCGTCATGCTGCCCGACGACGGCTCCGTCACCACCACCGACGAGCGGATCTGGGACCGGACCCTCGCCATCAACGTGAAGGGCGTGGCCTTCGGCTGCAAGCACGGGATCCCCGCGATGCTCGAGTCGGGCGGCGGCTCGATCATCAACGTGGCGTCGTTCGTCGCCTGGATGGGGGCGGCCACCTCGCAGACCGCCTACACGGCCTCCAAGGGCGCGGTGCTCTCGATGACCCGCGAGATCGCGGTCGAGTTCGCGCGCAAGGGCATCCGCTGCAACGCCCTCTGCCCCGGCCCCATCGAGACGCCGCTCCTCGCCGAGCTCCTGGCCGACGAGGCGGCCCGCCAGCGGCGGTTCGTCCACATCCCCATGGGTCGGCTCGGCCGGGCCGAGGAGCTCGCGCGGGCGGCCCTGTTCCTCGCCTCCGACGACTCGTCGTTCATGACCGGCGCGTCGCTGATCGTCGACGGAGGGATTACCGCCGCCTACGTGACGCCCCTGGACTGAACCTCACCCGGCGGCTAACACGGGCTTCAGCGCGGCGTAGACCGCGCGGTAGCGGCGGTACGCCTCCTCGTAGATCTCGCGGCGCTCGGGATCGGGCTCGTGGCCCTCGGGCCGGAAGGCGACGAAGGCGCGGACCGCGTCCCCGACGCTGGCGTGCATCCCCGCGGCCACGGCGGCGAGGATCGCCGCCCCCGTGGCCGTCGTCTCCACGCTCGCGGGGATCCGCACCGGCAGGCCCGTGACGTCGGCCTTGATCTGCCGCCACAGGGGTCCCTTCGCCCCGCCGCCCACGATGGTGAGACGGCGCACGTCGAGACCGGCCCCCCGCATCGCCTCCAGGATGTCGCGGAGCGCGAAGGCGCTCCCCTCGAGGATGGCCCGCGTCATGTGCGCCCGCGTGTGAGCCAACGTGAGCCCGTAGAAGACGCCGCGGGCGGCGCCGTTCCACTCGGGAGCCATGGCTCCCTGCATGCACGGGAGGAACACGAGCCCGTCCGCACCGGGCGGCACCCGTGCGGCGTCGGCCGAGAGCAGGTCGTAGGCGTCGCCGTCGCCGTTCGCCTCGGCCGCCCGCTCGGGATGTCCGAACTGGTCCCGCCACCAGCGGAGGTTCCCACCCGAGACGAAGCCGGGGTTCTCGAGGAGCCAGGCCTCCGGGTCCGCATGGGGATGGCACTCGACGAGCATCGTCGGGTCCTCGCGCGGTTCCGCCGAGGCGGCGCACACGGGCTCCGCGGTCCCCACCACGTCGCACACCTCGCCCGGCTCGAACACCCCGGCGCCGAGCGTCGCCGCCATCTCGTCCCCACAGCCGACCGCGACGACGGTGTCGGGGTCGAGGCCCGTGGCCTCGGCGAAGGCCGGGGTCACCCTCCCCACGGGCTCCGTCGCCGGAAGGAGCTCGGGGAGCATCTCCGGCCCCAGCCCCACGGCGTCCAGCACCTCCTCCGACCACCGCCGCGTGCGCGGATCGAGGAGCGCGAGGGACGACGCGTTCGAGAAGTCGACGGCGTTCACGCCGGCGACCGCGCGGAGCACGTAGGTCCCGGGGGGCATGAGCAGCCGCGCCCGTTCCCAGACGTCGGGTTCCTCGTCCCGCACCCAGAGCGCCTTGAAGACCGCGTGGGAGGAGTCCAGGTTCGCGCCGACCCGCCGGTAGAACTCCTCGGGGGCCATGCGCTCCGCGAGCCGGGCCGCCTGCGCCTCGGCGCGTCGATCCATCCAGATCATCGCGGGGCGGAGCGGTCGGCCCTCCCCGTCGCACACGACCATCCCGTCCAGCTGGGAGCCGAACGAGAGCCCCTTCACGGCCGAGGGTCCCTCCGGCACGCGCTCCAGGAGCTCGCGGACGCCGGCGATCACGGCCTCCGGCCAGACGCGGGGGTCCTGCTCCGCCGCCCCGGGGAAGGGGAACGAGAGGTCGTAGCCCTGGTACGAGGAGGCGACCAGCGTCCCGTCGGCCGCGTACAGGGCGCAGTTCGTGCCCTGGGAGCCGACGTCGCAGCCGATCACGTAGGGCCCGCTCACGGCAGGATCACCGTCTTCAGGCCCCGCCCCGAGCGGATCGTCTCGAACGCCTCCGCGATCCGGTCCAGCGGGAAGCGATGCGTCACGACCCCGGCGAGATCCTCCTTCCGCCGGTCGAGGTACCCCATCGTGATCCGGTACTGGCGATGGGTCGCCCCGTAGGCGCCGAGGATCGCGAGCTCCTTGTAGTGGAGCTGGTTCATGTCGAGCGGGCTCACCGGATCGTGCTTCGGCAGCCCGGCGAAGTAGACGACCCGAGCCCGCTTGGCGGCCATCTCGAGGGCCGCCTGCTGCGCAGCCTTCGCCGGCGCGGCGACGCTGATGCGCTCGGCCCCCCGGCCGTCCGTGCGGGACATCACCTCCCCCACGCCGTTGTCCTCCCCGGCCACCCAGGCGTCGTCGACGAACCGTCCGACCACCTGCAACGCGAGATCCAGACGGTCCGCGCTCACGTCGCTCAGGAACACCCGGGCCGCACCCCGGTCGCGGCACATCACGGCCTGCCAGCAGCCGATGGGGCCCGCGCCCAGGATCACCACGGGGACTTCCGGATGGTCCCCGACATGTCCACCCTGCGGTGGTGCCCCTGGCTCGAGAAGACGGTGATGGTGATCTGCGACATCGCCGATGAGGAGACGGGGGAGCCGGTCGAGGTGGCCCCCCGCCAGATCCTCCGCCGTCAGGTCGAGCGCGCGGCGCAGGCCGGATACACGATCAAGACCGGCTCGGAGCTGGAGTTCTACCTGTTCAAGGACTCCTACGACGACATCGCCGACTCGGGCTACCGGAACCTGCGGCCGAGCTCGACCTACATCATGGACTACCACATGCTCCAGACCACGAAGGACGAGTGGATCATCCGGCAGATCCGGAACCACATGCTCGGCGCCGGCCTCCCCGTGGAGTTCAGCAAGGGCGAGTTCGGCAGGGGGCAGCACGAGATCAACATCACCTACGCGGACGCCTTGACCACGGCCGACTACCACGCGATCTTCAAGCACGGCGTCAAGGAGATCTGCGCGGCGAACGGCGTGGCCGCCACGTTCATGGCCAAGTGGTCCATGGCCGAGGCCGGCTCCTCCTGCCACATGCACTCCAGCGTGTGGAACGCGGACGGCTCGGAGTCGCTGATGTGGGACGAGGGCGCGCCGCACCACATGTCGGAGAGCGCCCGGTACTTCCTCGGCGGCCTCATGGCCACGGCGCGCGAGATGGCCTGGATGTACGCGCCGTTCGTCAACTCGTACAAGCGGTACCAGCTCGGCTCCTGGGCCCCCACGGCGATCGTATGGAGCCGCGACAACCGGACGTGCGGCTTCCGCGTGGTGGGCGAGCACAAGGGCCTCCGCGTCGAGATGCGGATCCCCGGCGCCGACGTGAACCCGTACCTCGGGTACGCGGCGACCATCGCGAGCGGCCTGTGGGGCATCGAGAACAAGGTCGAGGCGCCGGAGATGTTCGTGGGCAACGCCTACGAGGCGAAGGACGTGCCCCGCGTGCCGAGCTCGCTCCACGAAGCCATCGAGACCTTCCGCGGGAGCGAGGTCGCGCGCCAGGCCTTCGGCGACTTCGTGTTCGAGCACCTCCTGAACACCGCGGTCCAGGAGCAGATCATCTTCGACAACACGGTCGTCACCGACTGGGAGCTGGCGCGCTACTTCGAGCGGGGGTGAGGCTCCGGGCGCTGGATCGCGCGGAGGGAGGCTGAGCACGGAGGGAGCATCGATGACGGATCTCCATGTGATCTCCTACCGGCCGGAGCGGGGCGACTACGCCTGGACCTTCGGCG
>BEHO01000138.1 GCA_002898915.1 bacterium HR12 | reverse complement strand
GTGAGCTCGATGCCGACCCGGTCGGGCTCGAGCAGCTCCCAGAGGGTCGCCTTCCGCGAGTGGTCGGGACACGCCTGGTAGCCGAACGCGGGCCGGATGCCGCGGTAACGCTCGGCGATGAGATCCTCCAGGCTCATCCGCGGCCCGGTCTCGTACCACTCGCGGCGCACGAGCTCGTGGAGCCACTCGGCGAAGGCCTCGGCGAGCCGGTCGGCGAGGGCCTTGACCATGATCGCCCGGTAGTCGTCGTGGCGCGCCTCGAAGCGGGCGGCGAGCTCCTCCGCCCCGATCCCGCCCGTCACGGCGAAGGCCCCCACGTGGTCGGGGAGGCCGGTGTGGGCCGGCGCGACGAAGTCGGCCAGGGAGCGGAGGGGCCGGTCGTCGCCGTGGTCGACCTGCTGGCGGAGCATCGGGAGCCGGACCCGCTCCGCCCCGAGGTCGAGGACGAGGTCGTCGTCCTCGGTCCAGGCCCGCCAGTAGCCGTACACGCCCCGGGCGGCGAGCGAGCCGTCGCGCTCGAGCTCGTCGAGCATCTCGTTGGCGTTCGCGAGCAGCTCGCGGGCGGCCGCGCCGTGCTTGGGGTGCTCCAGGATCTGGGGGTACCGACCCTTCAGCTCCCAGGCGGTGAAGAAGAACGTCCAGTCGATGTACGACCGGAGCTCCGCGATGGACGGCTCCACGACGCGGGTGCCGGTGAACGGAGGGGTCGGGAGGTCGGCGGGGTCCCAGACGATGGGGGTGCGCCGCTCCAGCGCGACCCGGTACGGGACCAGGGGCTGGGCCTCCCGCTCGGCGTGGAGGGCGCGTAGGCGCTCCTGCTCGGTCCGGTTCTCGCGGTCGAGGCGTTCGCGTCGCTCCGGGTCCAGCAGGTCGGAGACCACGCCGACCACCCGGGAGGCGTCGACCACGTGGACCACCGGCCCCGAGTACTCGGGGGCGATCTTCACCGCGGTGTGCTGGCGCGAGGTCGTCGCGCCTCCGATCAGCAGGGGCAGGCGCAGGCCGCGGCGCTCCATCTCGCGGGCCACGTTCACCATCTCCGAGAGCGAGGGCGTGATGAGGCCGGAGCAGCCGACGACGTCGGCGCCCTCGCGCTCCGCGGTGTCGAGGAGCACGTCCGGCGGCACCATGACGCCCAGGTCCACCACCTCGTAGTTGTTGCAGCCGAGGACGACCCCGACGATGTTCTTGCCGATGTCGTGCACGTCGCCCTTGACGGTGCAGAGCACCACCTTGCCCTGGCTTCCTCCGGACGTCCCGGAGCGCTCCTTCTCCTCCTCCATGAACGGCTCGAGGTAGGCGACGGCCTTCTTCATCGCCCGGGCGCTCTTCACGACCTGGGGGAGGAACATCTTCCCCGCCCCGAACAGGTCGCCGACGATCCGCATCCCCTCCATCAGCGGGCCCTCGATCACGTCGAGGGGGCGCTCGTAGCGCTTGCGCGCCTCCTCGGTGTCCTCGACGATGAACGTGTCGATCCCGTGGACGAGGGCGTGGACCAACCGCTCCTCGACGCTCCCCTCGCGCCAGGAGAGGTCCTCGGTCCGGGTGGTGGCCTCGCCCTTGACCGTCTCGGCGAAGGCCAGGAGCCGCTCCGTCGCATCGGGCCTGCGGGCGAAGATCACGTCCTCGACGCGCTCCAGCAGATCCGGCGGGATGTCCTCGTACAGCGCGATCTGACCGGCGTTCACGATGGCCATGTCGAGCCCGGCGCGGATCGCGTGGTACAGGAAGGCCGAGTGCATCGCCTCGCGGACCCGGTCGTTGCCCCGGAAGCTGAACGAGAGGTTCGAGACGCCGCCGGAGACCTTGGCCCGGGGGAAGCGCTCCTTGAGGATCCGGGTGGCCTCGATGAAGGCCTTCGCGTAGTGGTCGTGCTCGGGGATCCCGGTGGCGACGGCGAGGATGCAGGGGTCGAAGATCACGTCCTCCGGCTCGAACCCCGCCTCCTCGACGAGGAGCCGGTAGGCGCGGCTGCAGATCTCCACCTTGCGCTCCACGGTCTCGGCCTGGCCCTGCTCGTCGAAGGCCATGACCACCACGGCCGCCCCGTACCGCTTGATCCGGCGGGCCTTGGCCAGGAAGTCGGCCTCGCCCTCCTTGAGGCTGATCGAGTTCACGACGGCTTTGCCCTGCACGCACTTCAGCCCGGCCTCGATCACCTCGAAGCGGGAGGAGTCGATCATGATCGGCACGCGCGCGATCTCGGGCTCGGTGGCGATGAGGTTCAGGAAGGTCGTCATCGCCTTCACGCCGTCCAGCAGGTCGGCGTCCATGTTGACGTCGAGCATGTTGGCGCCGCTCCGGACCTGCTCGGCCGCGATCTCCACCGCCCCCTGGAAGTCGCCGGCCTCGATGAGCCGGCGGAAGCGGGCGGAGCCGGTGACGTTCTGGCGCTCGCCGATCATCACGAACCCGGTGTCCGGGGTGATCCGGAAGGGCTCGAGGCCCGCGAGGCTCGTCACGCGCTCGGGCGCCGGAGGCCGGCGGGGCGGGAGACCCTCGACGGCGTGGGCGATCTGCCGGATGTGCTCCGGCGTCGTGCCGCAGCAACCGCCGAGGATGTTCGCCAGCCCCGCCTCGGCGTACTCGCGCAGGTACTTCGCCGTCGTCTCCGGGCGCTCCTCGTACGCCCCGAAGGCGTTGGGGAGGCCGGCGTTCGGGTGGCAGCTCGTGTACACCGGCGCGACGCGGGCGAGGGTCTCCAGGTGCGGGCGCATCTCGGCGGCGCCCAGGGCGCAGTTCACGCCGACGCTGAGGGGCTCGGCGTGCGCCACCGAGATCCAGAAGGCCTCCACGGTCTGGCCGGACAAGGTGCGCCCGCTCCGATCCGTGATGGTGACGGAGAGCATGATCGGGAGCTCGGGCGCGACGTCCTTGGCCGCCACGATCGCGGCCTTGGCGTTGAGCGTGTCGAAGATCGTCTCGATGAGGAGGAGGTCGACCCCGCCCTCGCGCAGCCCGTCGATCTGCTCCGCGTAGGCCTCGACGAGCTGGTCGAAGGTGATCGCCCGGTAGGCGGGGTCGCTGACGCGGGGTGACAGCGAGAGCGTCTGGTTCGTCGGGCCGACCGAGCCGGCCACGAACACCGGGCGGTCGGCGGCGTCGGCCACCCGCCGGGCGATCCGGGCCCCGGCCACGTTCATCTCGCGCACGACGTCCTCGAGCCCGTAGTCGGCCTGGGCGATCCGCGTCGCGGTGAAGGTGTTGGTCGTGAGGATGTCGGCGCCCGCTTCCACGTACCCGCGGTGGATCTCCTCGACGACGTCGGGGCGGGTGAGGTTCAGCAGGTCGGGGTCGCCGGCGATCTCCCGGGGGTGGTCGCGGAAGCGCTCGCCCCGGTAGTCGTCGTCGGACAGCCCGCGGGCCTGGATGGCGGTCCCGTAGGCGCCGTCCAGCACGAGGATCCGCTCCTCGAGGAGGCGTTCGAGTCGCTCACGCATGTACGAGGCAAGGTACCCCGGAGCGCCCGCTCTGACCACGGCTGCGCCGCTGGGGGCCGCGTTCGGGATAGGCTTGGGGGCGATGGCGATGGACGAGACCCTCCTCGAACAGCTCTCGCGCGTCGTGCCGCAGGCCGTGGTCGGGGGCGGGCGCGCGGCCCGGCCGCGACCCGCCGGACGTCGGCTGGACCGACCGTTGTCCCGCGGGGATCTCGACCTCCTCGCGCGCGTCCCGCTGTTCGCGGGCCTGTCCCGCCGGCACCTGCGCCGGGTGGCGGAGCACGCGGACCTGGCCCTGTTCCGGCCCGGGGAGCACATCGTCCGCGAGGGCCAGCCCGGCGGGACGTTCTACGTCGTGGTGGAGGGAGAGGCCGTCGTGCGCCAGCGGGGCCGGCGGATCGGCCGCCTCCGCCCGGGGGACTTCTTCGGCGAGATCTCGCTCCTCGACGGCGGTCCGCGGACGGCCGACGTGGTCGCCGAGACGCCGGTGACGACGATCCGGGTCTTCAAGCGGGCCTTCGACCGGCTCCTGCGGGAGGAACCGGGCGTGGCGGCCAAGATCCTCGCCGTCGTGGCGGCCCGCCTGCGCCTGGCCGAGCGCCGCTCGCCGCTCGGCTGACCCCCTCAGCCGAACGAGGGGCCGAGTCGGAGGGCCTCCTCCAGCTCCGCCAGGGTCGACGCGTCGAGCTCGATGTCCCCGGCCGCCGCGTTCGCCCGGACGTGGTCGGGGTTGCGGCTCCCGGCGATGGCGGCCGTCACGCCTGGCTGGTGGACGTTCCATGCCAGCGCGAGCTGCGCCACCGTGCAGCCGAGGCGCTCGGCGATCGGCCGGATCGCGTCCACGACCGCGAGGCTCCGCTCCAGCTTCCCCGGAGCGAAGAGCTTGCGCCAGTAGTCCCACTCCCCGGCCCCCGAGCGGAAGTCCGTGGGGTCGAACCGGGTGTCGGGGCCGATGGCCCCGGTCAGCAGGCCGTAGGCGAGCGGACCGTAGGAGAGCACGCCGATCCCGCGCTCGCCGCACCAGGCGATGAGCTCGCGATGCTCGAGCTGCAGCATGGAGAACTCCTGCTGGAGCGAGTCCACGTGCCGGATCGCCTCGCAGCGCTCGATGAGCTCCCGGTCGAAGTTCGAGACCCCGATGGCTCGGACGAGCCCCTCGTCGACGAGGGCCG
>BEHO01000137.1 GCA_002898915.1 bacterium HR12 | reverse complement strand
GAGGGCGTGGTTGGAGGACGCGCAGGCCGAGATGGTGCAGAGGTTGGGGCCGGTGTAGCCGAAGAGCATGGCGATGTGCCCCGCCGGGGCGTTGGCCATCAGCATCGGCACCATGAACGGCGAGACCCGCCCCGGCCCCCGCTCCAGCATGACCGAGTGCTGGGCGAGCAGCGTCTCGATGCCGCCGATGCCGGTGGCGAAGACGACGCCGGCCCGCTCCGACGCGGGCTGCGGACGCCCCGCGTCCTCCCAGGCCAGCTTGGCCGCCGCGACCGCGAAGTGCGTGAACCGGTCGGTCCGACGGACCTCCTTCGGGTCCAGCCACGCTCCGGGATCGAAGTCCGGCACCTCGCCCGCGAGCGTCACCGGGAGGCCCTCGGTCGCGAACCGGGTGATCCGGCGGATCCCGTTGCGGCCCGAGGTCAGGCCCTCCCAGAACGCGTCGACGCCGGTGCCGATCGGCGTGACCGGCCCGATGCCCGTGAGGACGACCCGTCGACCCACGGTCTCAGGCGACCCCGAGCTTCTGCGCCACGAGCGCCACGGCCTGGCCGACGGTCTTCACGCCCTCCATCTCCTCCTCGGGGATCTCGATGTTCCACTCCTCCTCGAGGGCGAGGACGGCCTCCACGAGGTCGAGGGAGTCGGCGTTGAGATCCTCGGCGAACCGGGCGTCCGGCACCACCTGGGACTCGTCGACCGCGAGCTGCTCGGCGAGGACCTTGCGGACCCGCGCCTCGATCTCTGCCCTGTCCATGGAACCTCCTCTTGGTCGTCTGGTCGCACCATGCTAGGGGGTCGGGCCCCGGCCCGACTAGGCGGTGAGCCCACCGTCCACCGGGATCACCGCGCCGTTCACGTACGACGCCTCCTCGGACATGAGGAACCGCACGACCGCCGCGACCTCCTCCAGCCGCGCCGTCCGCCCGAGCGGCGTCTGGTCGACGTAGAAGGCCCGCGCCTCGTCCGTGAGGTGCGAGGTCATATCGGTGTCGACGAGCCCGGGGCAGACGGCGTTCACCGTGATGCCCTTCGCGCCGACCTCGCGCGCGAGCGAGCGGGTGAACCCGACGAGGGCGCTCTTGGAGGCCGCGTAGGCGGTCTGACCGGCGTTCCCGCGCAGGGCCACCGCCGAGGAGACGTTCACGATCCGGCCCCAGCGGGCCCGCAGCATCGTGCGCAGGGCCGCCTGGGTGGCGAGGAACGCACCCCGGACGTTGGTGTCCATCGTGCGGTCGAAGACGTCCATCGGGTACTTGAGCAGGAGCCCGTCCTGGCTGAACCCGGCGTTGTTCACGAGACCGGTCACCGGGCCGAGCTCCTCGACGACGCGGGCGAACGCCTCCCGCACCGAGCCCTCGTCCAGGGTGTCGAGACGGACGACGGCGCCGACGCCGCCGCCCCGCTCGATCGTCTCCAGCGCCTCCTTCGCGTCGGCGTCGCTCGTGCGGTACCCGATCGCCACCCGCCAGCCCGCGGCGGCGAGCGCCTCGGCGCAGGCTCGCCCGATCCCGCGCGAGCCTCCGGTGACGACGGCGACCTTCTCGGGGGAGCTCATGGGTGCGTCCATCGGATCAGCGTGGCGCCCCACGCGAGGCCGGCGCCGAACGAGGTGAGGAGGACGAGCTGGCCGGGGCGCAGACGACCCGCGCGGTACGCGCGGTCGAGGGCGATGGGGATGGAGGCGGCCGACGTGTTGCCGACCTCGGCCACGTCGACGACGGCGCGCTCGGGGCCGATGCCGAGGCGCTCGGCCACGGCGACCATGATGCGCGCGTTCGCCTGGTGGGGGATGAGCACGTCCACGTCGTCGGGGGTGTGGCCGGCCTTCTCGAGGAGCGCGCGGCACGCCGCCGCCATCTCCACGACCGCCCGCTTGAACACCTCGCGCCCCGCGGGCATGCGGATGCTGTGGTCCCGGGTGGCCACGGTCTCCGGCGACGCCGGTCGGGCCGAGCCCCCCGCCGGGATGATGAGGATCTCGGCGGCGCGCCCGTCGGCGCCGAGGAGCGAGCCCAGCACGCCCGGCGCTTCGGAGCGCCGCAGCACGACCGCGCCCGCCCCGTCGCCGAACAGCACGCAGGTGCTGCGGTCGGTGAAGTCGAGCACCCGCGAGAGCACCTCCGCGCCGATCACGAGGACCGTGTCGGCGGCCCCCGACTCCACGAAGGTGGTGCCCGTGGCGATCGCGTAGGAGAAACCGGCGCAGGCGGCGTTCACGTCGAACGCGGGGCAGGTGACCCCGAGCTTGCGCTGCACCCAGACCGCCGAGGCCGGGATCGGGGTGTCGGGGGTGAGGGTCGCGCACACGATGAGGTCGAGCCGCTCGGGGCTGATGCCGGCATCCTCGAGCGCCCGCCGCGCCGCGACGACCGCGAGGTCCGAGGTGGCCTCGTCCTCGGCCGCGAACCGGCGCTCGACGATGCCGGTGCGCTCGCGGATCCACTCGTCGCTCGTCTCCACGAGACGCTCGAACCAGGCGTTCGGCACGACCCGCTCCGGCAGGTGCGAGCCGAGCCCGACGATCGTGGCGTAGCGCCCCGCGGTCATGGACCCCCTCCTTGCACGGTGACGTTCGAGCATAGCGCGGCGGTGCCCGGATGCCGTGTCAGGTCGAGGCGGCGAGCTCCCGGGCGTCCTCCGGCGCGCCGACGGCCACGGCACGGACCCCCGGCGCGGCGCGCTTGGCCAGGCGCGTGAGGACGTCGCCGGGCCCTGCCTCGACGAGGAGCTCGGCCCCTGCCTCGACGAGGGAGCGGACGCAGCGGTCCCAGCGGACGGGGGCAACCACCTGGCGCTTCAGGAGCTCGCGGAGTTCCCGAGGGTCGGTGGTGAGCTCGCCGGTGACGTTCTCGGCCACGGGGATCCGCGGGGTCCGGAAGGTCGCCGCGTCGATCGCCCGCCCCAGGGGCTCCACCGCCGGCTCCATCAGCGGGGAGTGGAAGGCTCCGGCGACCTTGAGGCGTACGGCGCGGATCCGGCGCTCGGCGGCGGCCCGCTCGGCCCGCTCGATGGCGGCGAGGGATCCGGACAGGACGACCTGCTGGGGCGAGTTCTCGTTGGCGACGACCAGCACGTCCCCGTCGCGCACCTCCTCGCACAGGCGTGCCGCCTCCTCGGGGCCGACCCCGAGGAGGGCGCACATCGCGCCGGGTCGGGCCCGCCCCGCCTCCGCCATCGCGCGACCCCGGACGAGGACGATCTGGAGCGCGTCGGGCAGCGAGAGGGCGTCGGCCGCGACGAGGGCGGTGAGCTCCCCGAGGGAGTGCCCGGCGGCGCCGAGGAAGGTAACCCCCTCGGCCTCCAGGACGCGGAAGGCCGCGAGGCCACACGCGAGGAGCGCCGGCTGGACGAAGTCGGTCTCCGCCAGGGCGGCCTCATCCCGGCAACCCTCGACCACGTCTCGACCGAGCGCCTCCGAGACCGCCTCGAGCACCGTCCGGCCGGCCTCGTGCGCCACCCAGGGATCGGCCATACCGGGGAACTGGGATCCCTGTCCGGGGAACGTCACCGCCGCTCGCCATCCGGTCACCGCCACCTCCCGAACCTCGCTCCTCGACCGTTGGGCACACCCTACCTCATGTCCGGCTGGAACCTTCCGGTCACCGGCGACCCTCCAGCCGGTCCAAGCCTGAGATCGAGGGTTCGGAACCGAGCTCGACATCGAGACTCGAGCCTGCTCTCGACGCCTAGTTGAGGGTTGCCAGGCTCCGGCGGGTCCGGTACAAAGGCCGAGGACCGATGGCCGAGAGGATGCACGGCGGACCACCCCGGATCGCCCGCCAGCGTCGCGCGGGCGGCGAGGGGCTTTTCGGGTTCCTGGGTCAGGACATGGCGGTGGACCTGGGGACGGCGAACACGCTCGTCTACGTCCGGCGCCACGGCATCGTGTTGAACGAGCCCTCGGTCGTCGCGATCAACACGCTGACCGGCGCCATCCTCGCCGTCGGGAACGAGGCGAAGCGGATGATCGGCCGGACCCCCTCCCACATCCAGGCGGTGCGCCCCCTGAAGGACGGCGTCATCGCCGACTTCGACGTCACCGAGAAGATGCTCCGCTACTTCATCCAGCGGGTGCACAAGCGCCGGCTGCTGGCGAAGCCGCGCGTGGTGATCTGCGTCCCGAGCGGCATCACCGGGGTCGAGCAGCGGGCGGTGGAGGAGGCGGCGATCGCGGCGGGCGCGCGCCGCGCCTACATCATCGAGGAGCCGATGGCGGCGGCGATCGGCGCGGGGCTGCCCATCCACGAGCCGGCCGGCAACATGATCGTGGACATCGGGGGCGGGACGACCGAGGTCGCCGTGATCTCCCTCGGCGGCATCGTCACCTCGACGTCCCTGCGCGTCGGCGGCGACGAGCTCGACGAAGCGATCATCAACTACGTGAAGAAGGAGTACTCGCTCCTGCTCGGCGAGCGCACCGCGGAGGCGATCAAGCTCGCCATCGCCTCCGTGTACCCGATGCAGGAGGAGCTCGTCGCGGAGATCCCCGGCCGGGACCTGGTCTCGGGGCTCCCGAAGACGATCCAGATCACCGACGGCGAGGTCCGGCAGGCGATCGAGGAGCCGGTCACGGCGATCATCGACGCCATCAAGGCGACGTTGGATCGCACGCCG
>BEHO01000136.1 GCA_002898915.1 bacterium HR12 | reverse complement strand
CCCGTGGATCGTCACCCCCGCGATCTCGGTCCACGCCCGGCCGACGTCGATCGTGAGCGCCACCCGCGGGTCCGCGCGCGCGTTCCGCCACGTGCGGGTCCCCACGCGGGTCGAGACGTACACCGCGTCCTCCAGCCAGACGAACCACAGGGGAACGACGTGCGGCGACCCGTCGGGATCGAGGGTCGCCACCGAGACCACCGGCAGCCCGCCGACGAGGCGCCGTGCCGCCTGGACGTCCACGCTCAGCCCTCCCTCGGCCGGATCGCCTCGGCCAGCGACCGGAGCGCCGCAAGGGCCTCCGCGTCGCCGGGAGCGCCGACGAGCGCGGCCAGGGCCTCGTCCACCAGCGCGTTCGCCCGCTCCCGGGCGCCGTCCGGCGCCGACCCGTCGAGCAGGTCGTCCCGGAGCTGGAAGGCCTCGCCCACGGCCCGCCCGTACGCGCGGAGCGCGTCCTCGAGCTCGGGCGGGGCGCCGGCGAGCGCCGCCCCGATGGCGAGCGGCCCCTCCGCCGTGTACGCGGCCGTCTTCAGACGGGCCACGTGCTCGACCCCGGGCAGGTCCGACCCGGCCCCGGCGACGTCGAGGTACTGCCCCGCTGCCATCGCGAGGCGCATCGCGTCGAAGCGCTGGAACGCCGCCTCCAGCGCCGGCGCGGGGAACCCCGAGCGCCGGAGCAGGGACTCCGCGAGGACCGCCGCCAGGTCGCCCACGAGGATCGCCGCCGAGCGCCCCCGCGCGCTCGAACCGAGGAGGGCGGCGAACCGGACGTGCGTGGTGGCGGCGCCCCGCCGCTCGGTCGCCTCGTCCATCACGTCGTCGTGCACGAGGGCGAAGGTGTGGAGGAGCTCCAGGGCCGCCGCCGCCCGCACGATGCCCTCCCCGTCCTCCCCGCCCACAGCCCGGTACCCGAGGTGGCAGAAGGTGGGCCGCAGGCGCTTGCCCCCGGCCGCGAGCAGCCGGCGGAGCTCGTCCACGAGGGCCGTCGCTCGAGGGTCGAGGGCCTCGAGCTCGGCGCGGCGCCTCACGAGCTCCGCCTCGAGCGCCGCCTCCACCCGGGCCCGGAACGCCGATGGGAGGGACGGGACGCTCGGGACCTGGGCTGCCTCCATCGGCGGAAGTATCGCAGCGGCCGCCCGCAGCGGGCACCGCCGCTGCTAGGCTTCCCACACCCGAGGATGGACCGCTTCCGCCGACTCGCGCTCGCGACCGCCGCCGCCACCGTCGTGCTGTTCACCGCCGGCGGTCTGGTCCGCGGCACGGGGTCGGGGCTCGGCTGCTCGACCTGGCCGGCGTGCGAGCCGGGCACGCTGTTCCCGACCGGCACCGTCCACGGGGCGATCGAGTTCGGCCACCGGGTCCTCGCCTTCCTCGTCCTCCTGCTGACCGCCGCCTCCGCCGTCGTGGCCTGGGTCGACCGCCGGAGCGACCGGGCCGTCCTCGCGCTGGCCCTGGCCTCCTTCCCCCTCGTCCTCATCCAGGCCGCCCTCGGCGGCGTCGTCGTCCTCACCGACCTCGACCCGTGGTGGGTGACGGCCCACTTCGTGGCCGCCCTCGTCCTCATCGCGGACGTGACGGCCATGGCGGTCCTCGCGTTCGAGCCGAGCCGGTCGGGCGGCGTCGGGCTCCGTCGCGCCGCCACCCTCAGCCTCATCGCGACCGGCGCCCTGCTGCTCGTGGGGACCTACATCCGCGCCAAGGGGCCCGGCTACGGCATCGCCTTCCCGGACTGGCCGCTCATGAACGGGCGACTCGTCCCGACCCTGGGCGGCGTGACGACCCCCATGTTCCTGCACCGGGTGCTGGCCCTCGTCGCCTTCCTGCTCGTGCTCTGGACGCAGATCCGGGCCCGGGCGGCGCGGCCCCGCTCCCCGGTGCTTGTCACGCTCTCCACCTGGGCGGTGGCGCTCTTCCTCATCCAGATCATGGTGGGCGCCGCCAACGTCTGGACGAAGCTCCGCCCCTGGGCGGTCGTGCTCCACGTGGCCTTCGCGGTGCTCGTCTGGACCGTCCTCGTCGCCCTGGTGGCCGCGTCCGCCGGGCGGAGGCCGAGCGCCGGCGAGGCCGGGGAGCACCTCGCGCGGCGGAACGGGCACCGCCGGTCGCTGCGACGGATCGCGGCGGCCTACCTCGCCCTCACGAAGCCCCGGATCATCGTGCTCCTGCTCGTCACGACGGTCCCGGCGATGCTGCTCGCCCGGCGGGGCCTGCCGTCCCCCTGGCTCGCGCTCGCCACGCTCCTCGGCGGCGCGGTGGCCGCCGGAGCGGCGAACGCGATCAACTGCTACCTCGACCGGGACATCGACGGGGTGATGCGCCGCACGCGCTCGCGGCCGCTGCCGGCCCATGAGATCGAGCCGGAACGGGCGCTCGGGTTCGGGTACGTCCTCGCCGCGGCCTCGTCCGTGTTCCTCGCCACCACCGTCAACGTGCTCGCCGCCACCCTCGCGCTCTCGGCGATCGCGTTCTACGTGTTCGTCTACACGATGTGGCTGAAGCGGACGACCGAGCAGAACATCGTGATCGGCGGTGCCGCCGGCGCCGTTCCCGCCCTGGTGGGCTGGGCGGCGGTCACGGGCTCCGTCGGCCTCCCCGCCTGGGTGCTCTTCGCCATCGTGTTCGTGTGGACGCCCCCGCACTTCTGGGCCCTCGCGATGCGCTACGCGCGCGACTACGCGGCGGCGGGCGTGCCGATGCTCCCCGTCGTCCGGGGCGAGGCCGAGACCCGTCGGCAGATCCTCCGCTACTCGCTCGCGCTCTTCGCCACGACCCTGCTCCTCGTCCCCATCGCGGGGATGGGGGCGGTCTACACGGCGACGGCCGTCGTCCTCGGCGGGGCCTTCGTGTGGCGGGCGCTGCGCCTGTGGCGCTCGGGGGAGCCGGCCGAGTCGCTGCGCCTGTACCGGTACTCGATCCTCTATCTCGGGCTGCTCTTCGCCGCCGTCGGGGTGGACGCGCTCGTCCCCCTCGCCCGCCCGCTCGGCTGAGCCTCAGCCCGAGGCGCGTGCGATGAGGTCGCGGAGGGTCGCCGCGTCCAGGGCGCCGACGGCGCGGAACCGCATCTCGCCCCGGGCGTCGGCGACGATCGTCGCCGGCAGGTACGGCACGCCGAGCCGGTAGGCGAGGCTCCCCGCGGGATCGGACAGGCTCGGGTACGCGACGTCGAACTCCTCGAGGTACGCCCGGGCCGCCGCCTCGTCGTCCCGGAGGTTCACCCCCACGAAGAACGCCCCGTCCGGGCCCTGCTCGGCCTGGACGGCGGAGAGCGCCGGCTGCTCCCGCCGACACGGCCCGCACCAGGTCGCCCAGACGTTCACGACGACCACGCGACCGGCGTAGTCGTCGGGCTCGAGCCGCCCGCCCTGGAGCGTCTCGCCCCGGAGCTCGGGCAGGGGCCCGGAGACCTCGACGACGCGGTGCCCCTCCGCCGCCGGCCCGCTCGAGCAGGCCACGAGGATGAGCGCGAGCACCACGAGGATCCGCGGGACCGGCCCCACGCCCCTCATGCCGCCATCGTCCGGCGCGACGACCGGCTACCCGCCGGTCGGCCCCGTCGCGCCCGTGGCCCCCGAGGCGCCGGCTCCGACGACGACCGTCCCGTTCATGTTGGGGTGGACGTCGCAGTGGAAGTAGTACTCGCCGGCCGGGAGCGGCGGGACCGCGTACTCGACCGTGGTCGGGCCGGTGACGAGCTCGCCCTTGAACAGGACCTCGGCGAGGGTGTCGTCGGCGTAGATCGCGATGTTGTGCTGCACGCCGGCGTCGAGGTTCTCGAAGACGATCGTCGAGGGCGTGTCCGCCGGGAGCTCGATCCGGTCGGTGTCGAAGGCGATGTTCTCGGCCTTGACGGTGAGGCGCGGCCCGCCGCCCCCCGCCTCCACGGCGTGGATCACGCCCTGCATGTTCGGGTGGATCACGCAGTTGAACGCGTGATCCCCGGGCTCGAGGGCCGGGACCTCGTACACGACCTCGGTCGGTCCCGTCACGATCTCGCCCTTGAAGACGGGGTCTCCGGCGACCTCGGCCCCCGCGAAGATCTCCACGTTGTGCTGGACCCCCGCGTCCTGGTTCCGGAAGCGGATCCGGAACGGCTCCCCCGCCGGCACCGTGATCTCGGCCTGCTGGAACGCGATGTTCGCGGCGACGATCGTGACCTCGGTCCCGCCGCCCCCCTCGCCCTCCGTGGCGGCGCCCCCGGTGGCCGCCACGGCGAGCCCCCCGGCGAGCATCGCCACGCCGGCGACGGCGCCGACGAGGCCGGCGAGGCTCCCGAGGCTCACCACCCGGCGGGATGCGACGACCGAGGAGAGGACCACGATCGCGAGGGCCGCCACGAGGGCGGTCGCCGTGGCCGCCGCCTTGGGGACGGAGAGCAGGATCCGGGAGAACCCCACGAGGACGAGCCCAATCACGACGAGCAGGCCCACGGGCAGCAGGACCGGGAGGAGCAGGCGGTCGCGCGTCGTCGGCCTCACGGTCGGCTCAACCTCGCTCGGACGTCCCGCTCGACGGCCGTCAGGCTCAGGGTGTCGAAGCCCTCCCGCGCGTCCCGCCCGAACCACCGGAACCAGATGGCGGCGATGAAGGCCCACAGGAGTAGCCCCCCGCCGAGCTTCA
>BEHO01000135.1 GCA_002898915.1 bacterium HR12 | reverse complement strand
CCCCTCGACCGGCCATGTTCGTCGCCACCGTCACGGCGCCCTTGCGGCCGGCCTGGGCGATGATCATCGCCTCCTTCTCGTGGTTCTTCGCGTTCAGGACGTGGTGCGGGATGCCCCGGCGGGACAGCATGGCCGAGAGCTTCTCCGACTTCTCGATGGAGATCGTGCCCACGAGGACGGGCTGCCCGCGCGCGTGACGCTCCGCGATGTCCTCGACCACGGCCCGCCACTTCGCCTCCTCGGTCTTGTAGATGACGTCCTGGTGGTCGATGCGGATCATCGGCCGGTTCGTGGGGACCTCGACCACGCCGAGCTTGTAGACCTGCTCGAACTCGGCGAGCTGGGTCTTCGCCGTGCCCGTCATGCCGGCGAGCTTCTCGTACATCTTGAAGTAGTTCTGGATCGTGATCGTGGCGAGGGTCTGGTTCTCCTCCTTGATCCGCACGCCCTCCTTGGCCTCGATCGCCTGGTGGAGACCCTCCGAGTAGCGGCGCCCCTCGAGGATCCGGCCGGTGAACTCGTCGACGATCTTGACCTCGCCGTTCGTCACGATGTAGTCCACGTCCCGCTTGTAGAGCTCCTTGGCCCGCAGCGCGTTCTGCAGGTGATGGACGAGCGGCGTGTGGACGTGCTCGTACAGGTTGTCGATGCCGAGCGCCTCCTCCACCTTCGCCACGCCCGACTCGGTGATGGCGATCGTCTTCTTCGCCTCGTCGACCTCGTAGTCGACGTCGCGCTGCAGCCGCGGCGCCAGGCGGGCGAAGGTCTGGTACCACTTCGCCGAGTCCGCGACCATCCCGCTGATGATGAGCGGCGTCCGGGCCTCGTCGATGAGGATCGAGTCGACCTCGTCCACGATCGCGTAGTAGTGGCCTCGCTGGACCATGTCCTCCGCCCGCATCGCCATGTTGTCGCGGAGGTAGTCGAAGCCGAACTCGTTGTTCGTCCCGTACGTGATGTCGGCGGCGTACGCCGGGCGGCGCTGCTCCGGCGTCATCTGGGCCTGGATGAGGCCGACGCGCAGCCCGAGGAGCCGGTAGATCGGACCCATCCACTCGGAGTCCCGCTTCGCCAGGGAGTCGTTGACGGTCACGATGTGGACGCCACGACCGGGGAGCGCGTTCAGGTACGCGGGCATCGTGGAGGTGAGCGTCTTGCCCTCGCCGGTCTTCATCTCGGCGATCTGGCCTTGGTGGAGGGCGATCGCGCCGAGGACCTGGACGTCGAAGTGCCGCTGCCCGATCGTCCGACGGGCGGCCTCCCGCACGCACGCGTAGGCCTCGGGCAGCAGGTCGTCGAGGGTCTGCCCGTCGGCCAGGCGCCGCTTGAACTCCTCGGTCTTGGCGCGCAGCTCCTCGTCGGTCAGGCGCTCGACCTGGGGCTCGAACGCGTTGACCTGCGCCACGATCTGCTCGAGACGCCGGAGCTTGCGTCCCTCACCGATCTGGGCGAGCTTCTCGATGACCACGATGACCTTCTCCCTGGGGGCCCCTCGGGGGTTCGGCTCCATGGTACCCGAGGCCCCCGACCCTCCCGGGAGAACTTCGACGCCCCCGCGCCCGCGGATGGGCCGATCAGCCTCCGCGGATGGCGGGCGCGGGGCGGACCCGTGCCGCCGAGACGAGGCCGACGGCGACGAGCGCCGCCGTCGCGAGACCGAGGGCCCGGTACCCGGCGCCCTCGAACACCAGCGCGCCGCCGAGCCCCGCGGCCGCCGAGCTCAGGCTCACGACGAGGTCGTTCAGCCCGAGCGCCCCCGCCCGCTCGGACGGACCCGTGGCGTCGCTGATGACCGCCGTGGCGCCGAGGAACGTGGCGCACCACCCGAGCCCGATGGCGAACAGCCCCGCCCCGACGACCAGCGCGCCGGCCTCGGTGGCGGCGAGGAGCGATCCGGCGAGCGTGAGGAGCCCGCCCGCGAACAACCCGGCCCGATGCGAGGTCCGGTCGAGCAGGAGCCCGACGAGGGGCGAGAGGGCGAACATCCCCGCGATGTGGACCCCGATCACGGTCGAGACGGCCGTCGGGCCCACCTCGCGGTGGTGCAGCGCGACGGGGGTCACGCCCATGACGCCGATCATCGCCATCTGCCCCACCGCCGCCACGACGATCGCCGCGCGCACGGGGGGCAACCCCAGCACCGCCAGCCGGGGTCGGGCGGGATCGTCCTCGTTCTCCGATCGCACCGCGAGATCGCGCGGATCGGGGCGGACGGCGAGGACGCACGCGAAGGCCCCGAGCGATCCGAGCAGGACGAGCGACCAGGGCAGGACGTCGGGGCCGACGCCGAGATCCACGGCTCGGAGCGCCGCCACGAGGAAGGGGCTCCCCACGGCCCCCGCCGTCCCGGCGGCCATGACGAGCCCGACCGCGCGGCCTCGTCGCTCCGGCGGGTACATGTCGGCGACCGCCCCGCGCGCGAGGTTCGCGCCCCCGAGCCCGATGCCGAAGGGGACCGCGCAGACCAGGAGGCCCCACCAGACGCCCGCCAGCACCGAGGCCGCCCCCAGCGCTCCGGCCAACGCGAGGAGCGCGTAGCTCGCCAGCAACCCTGGCCGTCGCCCCACCCGGTCCATCAGCCGACCCACCACGGCCGCGCCCCCCGCCGCGGCGAGGAAGTAGACGGCGTTCAGGAAGCCCGTCGCCGCGTCCCGTCCGGCGAGCCGTGCGATCTCGACGCTCCCCACGACGAGCAGGACGGGGAAGGCGACCTGCACCAGCCCCTGCGCGAGCACCAGGAGGATCGTGTTGCGGCGGACGAGGGCGCGACGCCGCGCCTCGAGGATCGTCGCCGTCACGTGATCTCGATCATCTTCTCGCGCACGGCGTACACGACGGCCTCCATGCGCGAGTGCAGGTGGAGTTTCTCCAGGATGTTCCGGATGTGGTTCTTGACGGTGTTCTCCGAGATGAACAGGGTCTTCGCGATGTCCCGGTTGTTCATCCCCTGCGCCACGAGGCGCAGGACCTCCATCTCACGGTCCGTCAGGCGCGGGGACGGCATCGGGGGCTTCTCCTCCGAAGCCCGGCTCATCGCCGCGAACTCGTTCAGGAGCTTCGAGGCCATCGAGGGCGAGATGCGCGACTGGCCGGCCCACACCGATCGGATCGCGTCGGCCACCTCTTCGATCGGGATCTCCTTCAGCAGGTACCCCGACGCGCCCGCCTTGATGGCCTCGTAGAGGTCGGCCTCCTCGTCGCTGATGGTGAGCATCAGGATCTTGACGTGGGGCAGGGCGTCCTTGATCTCCCGCGCCGCCTCGATCCCCGACCGCTTCGGCATCCGGACGTCCATGAGGATCACGTCCGGCATGAGCTCGAGGGCCTTGGCCACGACCTCCTCGCCATCGGAGGCCTCGCCGACGAGCTCGAGGTCCTCCTCCTGCGCGAGCACCGTCTCGAGCCCCCGACGGAACAGGGCGTGGTCGTCGCAGACGAGCACCCGCAGTCGCTCGGGCTCCCCCTCGTTCGGCTTCGTGCTCACCTCGGAACCCCCCGTGCGCCGATCACTCCGGCGCCCGCTCGTGGTTGCCGGCCGATTTTACGCGGCTGGCGCCCGCGATGAGCTTCGCTCGACGCTTCTCCCGATGATCGCGGATCTGCCGCTCGAGCTTCTCGACCACGACGTCGAGCGCGGCCTCCACATCCGGCGCGTCGGCGTGCGCGCGGAACGTGTGCCGCGGGGTGTCGAAGGCGGCCTCCACGCGGTGCGCCCCTCCCAGCCGCGGGTTCCGTTCGGAGATGATCTCGACCTGCAGGCGCGTGACCCGTGGCTCCATCCGTTCCAGGCGCGAGAGCTTCTGCCTCGCGACCTCACGGATCCGATCGGTGATGCGGGCACCCCGCCCGTTCAGGACGAGATCCATCGCTCCCTCCTTCCTCGAGGCAGCCGGTCGATCCTCGATACGAGGAGTATCGACCAGATGGGCGCGTCGCGCGAGTCCCCGAAGGGAGAAGGGGCCCGCGCCCGGCTGACCTGGTCTTTGCCCCCACACCCGCCTGCTGGGTGGATCGCCTCTCGGCTTCGCCACCTCTCCCGGCGAGGTCGCCCCCGCCGAGGCAGGTCTTACATCTAAACCGCGCCATGCTCAGCGACCAAGGGTCGCCTTACGTGGGTCGTTTCGCCCGCGGCTGGCATCGACTACCGGGGAGCCGCTCCCCGGGCAACCACAGACCCGGGCGCGGGCCCACGTCCACTATACCGTCGAGGCGCAACGCACGGGCGGCGGTGAGCACCCCGACCCGGGCGGCGCCGGCGTCGAGCAGCGCCGCCGCGCACGCCGAGGCCGTCGCGCCCGTCGTCAGCACGTCGTCCACGAGCAGCACCGCGCCGCGGGGCGCGGTCCGCGCGAGGAACCGGCCGCGCATGGCCTCCAGTCGCCCCGGCCGATCGCGGCGGGCCTGCGTGAGCGGATCGTCGCGCCGCCGCGCGAGCAGCCCGCGCGCGGGCAGCCCGAGGCGGCGGCCGACCACCCGCGCGAGGGCCTCCGCCTGGTCGAACCCCCGCTCCGCGAGACGCCGGCGGGAGAGCGGCACCCAGGTCACCACGTCGCACGGGAACCCGGCGGCGAGCCAGAGTTCCGCGGCGGCGAGCCCGAGGGCTCGCGCCACCGGGCGCCATCC
>BEHO01000134.1 GCA_002898915.1 bacterium HR12 | reverse complement strand
GCCGGGGTCGAACCCCTCGTAGGGGTAGGCGTCGATCAGCATCTCGTGGATCTCGTACCCGCTCTCCCGCATCAGCTCGAGGAAGGACTCCTCGAAGTCCCGGGCGAACAGGGTGGCGAGCTTGCCGCCCTCGCGCAGGACCGGCGCGTCCGCGGGGTGCGCGAGGACCTCCTCGAACTCGTGCATCGCACCGATGTGGTCGTAGTGCCGGTGCGTCGCGACCGCGATCACCGGCCGCTCGAAGGGGTCGGCGAGCTCCTCCGCACGCTCGCGATGCCCATGCCGCCGTCGACGAGCAGGTCGCGATCGCGCCCCCGCACGAGGAAGAAGTTCCCTCGGATCATCGGGTCGACGTGGGGCTCCTGGATGAGGATCACGCCGTCGTCGACCTCGCGGTGCTCGAACCAGCGCTCGGCGACCTCCATGGGAGCATCCTAGCCGGCGCCGCCTCGCCGCTCATCCCGCCGGCGCGGCGCAGGCGGATGTTCCCGCTTCGCCCGACCGGCGGGCTTGACGCGCGACGACGCTCGGCGTAGATGCATGGTCCGAGGGGGTGGTCGCATGACGACCGTGTTCCGCGTCACGGTGGAGGACCGGCCTGGCGAGCTCGCCCGACTCGGCGAGGCCCTCGGGGCGGCCGGCGTGAACATCGAGGGTCTCTGCGGGCTCGGCGTCGAGGGCAAGGGGTACATCTGCCTGGTGGTCGAGGACGCCGCGGGCGCCCGCGCGGCCCTCGAGGGAGCCGGCGCGTCCATCGACGCCGAGCTCGAGGCCATCGTGGTGGACGTGGCGGCCGACGCCGACCGGCCGGGCGCGGCGGGCGAGCTCGCGCGGAAGGTGGCCGACGCGGGGGTCAACGTCGAGGTCGCGTGCGTGGCGACCCACGACCGGATCGTCCTCGCGACGAGCGACAACGCCAAGGCGCGGGCCGCCCTCGGGCTGTAGCTCAGCGCCCGTAGGCGCGGTCGAGGATCTCGACCGGGTGGAGGACCTCGGCGTCGGATCCGAGGGCCCGCAGTCCGGCCGAGATCTGGAGGGTGCAGCCGGGGTTGGCGCTCGCGACGAGCGTGGCGCCCGTGGCCGCGACGGCCTCGGCCTTGGCGCGCATCAGGGCGTCCGAGGTCTCCGGCTGGAGCACGGTGTAGAGGCCGGCCGCGCCGCAGCACACGTCGCCGCTCGGGATCTCGACGAGCTCGAGGTCCGGGACGAGGGCGAGGAGCGCGCGCGGCTCCTCCCGGATCTTGCTCACCCGGAGCGCGTGGCAGGCGTCGTGGACGGCGACGCGCACGGGCCCGAGCCCGGCCGGTGGGGGCTCGAGGCCGTTGCGAGCCAGGAACCGGACGACGTCCTCCACGCGCTCGGCGAAGGCGTGGGCCTCGGGCGTCCCGAGCAGGTGTCCGACCTCGGAGAGGTGCGCGGCGCAGGCCGCGCTCGTGACGAGGACGGCGTCGGCCCCTCGGAAGGTGGTGATGGTCCGCTCGGCGAGGGCCCGGGCGGCGTCGAGGTGGCCGTGGTGGGCGTGGAGCGCGCCGCAGCAGGCCTGGTCCCGCGGCACGAGCACACGCCAGCCGCCCCGGGCGAGGACCCGTGCGGCCGCGAGGTTCGCCGATCGGTACCAGCGGTCCTGCACGCAGCCGGTGAGCAGCGCTACGGTCCCGCGCGGCTCGCCCCTCGGCTCCAGGACGGGCGGGAGGCGGCGCTCGCGGCTGCGCCGCGGGAGGAGGCGGCGCGTGCGGGCGGGGAGGAACTGCCGTGCGAGGGGCTGGAGGCGGACGGCGAGCGAGAGGAGGCGGGGGCGGGCGAGGACGCCGAGGCCGAGCCGGCGGAGCCAGCGCTCGGGAGCCGGTCGGAGCGGCTCGATCTGGACCCGGGCCGCCTCGATCATCCGGCCGTAGGGGACGTGCGAGGGGCAGACGTCCTCGCAGGCACGGCACGCGAGGCAGAGGTCCATGAACCGGGCGAACGTGGCGTCCGGGTCGGCGCGCCCCTCGGCCACGAGGCGCATCGCGGCGATCCGTCCCCGGGGCGACGCGGACTCCTCGCCCGTCAGCCGGTAGGTGGGGCAGTGCGGGAGGCAGAGGCCGCAGGCCACGCAGGTCGCGAGGTCGGCGTCGGTCGGGTGGTCGCCCTCCCGCCAGCGGGGGGCGAGGCCGGGGATGGGGCCGACGAAGCGCGCGCCCTCCGGGAGCTCGGCGCCGAGGATGGCCGCGGATGCGTCGCGCGCGGTGGGGTCCTCGGTCACGACCAGCCTCCCCAGAAGCGGCCGGGCGCGAGCACCCCCGCGGGATCGAAGGCCGCCTTCAGCCGCCGCTGCACGTCGAGGGCGGGCAGCGGCGCGTCGCCGAGCACGCCGGGGCCCCGCACCACGGGGGCGATCCCGCCGAGGGCCGCGGCGCGCTCGCGGAGCGCCCGCAGCTCGCCGTCGGGGTCGTCCAGCCCCACCCAGCAGATCCCCACACCGACGAGCGCGCCGAAGGGCCCCGACGCCGCCTCCAGCAGCGCCCCGAGGCGCGATGGGGGGACGGCGGCCTCGACCACCACGGGCCGTTCCAGCCACGGGGTCCTCGCCGGGAAAGGGAGGTCGTCCTCGGCCTCGGCCTCGGGGAACGCCGCGAGGGCGGCCGCGGTCTGCTCGTCCACCTGCTCGGGCCAGCCCTCCAGCCGGAGCTCGACCCCGTCGGCCGTGGCGAGCACGGCCGTGGGGAGCGGGACCGCCTGGAGGAGGCGGCGCGCGGTCTCGAGGTCGCCGGGGACCCGGACCGTCCGCCGCACGGCGGGGAGCGGGCGCACCCTGAGGGCGACCTGGACGATGACGCCGAGCGTGCCGAGGGAGCCCACCAGGAGCTTGTGCAGGTCGTAGCCGGTGACGTTCTTCACGGTCCTCGCCCCGCTGCGAACCAGGCGTCCGTCGCCGGTCACGATCTCGAGCTCGAGCACGGAGTCCCGGACGGCGCCGACCGAGAGGCGCCGGGGCGAGCTGACCCCGGCGGCGAGCACGCCGCCCACGGTGGCCTCCGGCCTCGCGTCCACCGGCCACTCCTGGCCGTGCTCGCCGAGGCGGCGCTGGAGGTCGCCCACGCGCATGCCGGCGCCGACCACGGCCACCATCTCGGCGGGCTCGTAGGCCACCAGCCCGTCGAGCATCGTGGTCCAGAGCTCGGCGTCGACCTCGCACGGGTTCCCCTTGTCGAGGTGGGTCCGGCCACCGCAGACGAGGAGCCGACGGCGCTCGGCGCTCGCCCGCCGGAGGACCTCGACCACGTCGGCCTTCGTGTGGGGATGGATCAGATCCATGCGCCCTCCGGGAGGCTGGCGGCGGCCTCCGCCGCGTCGGCGCCGCGGGCCATCGCGAAGTCCCCGCAGCGCGCGCCCTCGGGCAGCACCTTGCGGGGGTTCATCCGGCCGTCGGGGTCGAAGGCCGCCCGCAGGCACGCCTGGGCGGCGAGGTCCTCGGCGCCGAAGACGAGCGGCATGAACTCCGGCTTCTCGAGGCCGATGCCGTGCTCGCCCGAGAGGGCCCCGCCGGCCTCGACGCAGAGGCGCACGATCTCCTCGCTCGCCTTCAGGACCCGCTCCAGCGTGCCGGGGATCCGCCGGTCGAACGACAGGAGCGGGTGCAGGTTGCCGTCGCCGGCGTGGAAGACGTTGGTGATCACGAGGTCGTACCGCTCGGCGATGGCGTAGATCCCGGCGAGGACCTCGACGAGCTTGGTCCTCGGCACGACGCAGTCGTGGAGGTGGTAGTGGGGCGCGATCTGGGCCACGGCGCCGAAGGCGCTCTTCCGCCCCTTCCAGATCAGCGCGCGCTCGGCCTCGTCCCGGGCCACGCGCACGCTGCGGCAGCGGTGGGCGCGGGCCGCCGCCTCCACCGCGCGCGCCTGGGCCTCGACGGCGCCGTGGGTCCCGTCCACCTCGACGATGAGGATGGCCGCGGCGTCCGTGGGGTACCCGGCGTGGGCGAACCGCTCGGCGGCGACCACGATGCCCCGGTCCATCATCTCCATGGCGGCCGGCACGACGCCGGAGGCGATGATCGCCGACACCGTTGCGGCGCAGTCCTCCACGGTCTCGAAGTCGAAGAGCATCGTCCTGAGCGCCGGCGGGAGCGGGGTCAGGCGCACGCAGACCGCGACCACGATCCCGACCGTCCCTTCGGAGCCGATCACCGCCCCGCGGAGGTCGTAGCCGGGCGCCTCGGGCGCCTCCGAGCCGAGGCGAGCGACCCGCCCGTCGGGCAGCACGAGGTCCAGGGCGAGCACGTGGTTCGCGGTGACCCCGTAGGCGAGGCAGTGGGGGCCGCCGGCGTTCGTGTTCACGTTCCCCCCGATCGAGCAGGTCTGCTGCGAGGAGGGGTCGGGCGCGTACGTGAACCCGTAGGGCGCGAGGGCGTTCGCCAGGTCGAGGTTGCGGACGCCCGGCTGCACCCACGCCAGGCGATCCTCGGGGCGGATCTCGAGGATCCGGTCCATCTTCGTCGTGACGACGACGAGGGCGTCGCCGATGGGCGTGGCGCCACCGGCCAGGCCGGTCCCCGAGCCCCGCGGCACGACGGCGAGGCCGTGCTCGGCGGCGACCTTCACGCAGGCGACGACCTCCTCGACCGAGCGGGGGAGCGCGACGAGGGCGCACCCGCCCTCCACCAT
>BEHO01000133.1 GCA_002898915.1 bacterium HR12 | reverse complement strand
CTCGGTCACGATCGTGGTCCGCAGGTTCTCGGGGATGTAGCCGGCCTTCAACCACTCCTGCTCGCTCACGCCCACGAACGGCGGCTGGTACCCCTCGTAGCCGAAGTTCGTGAGCCCGTTCTCGATGTCGAGCAGGAAGTTGATGAAGTGGTGGGCGAGCACCGGGTTCTCCGCCTGGGAGGAGATCACGATGAGGTCGTTCGACACCTCCCAGCCGCCCTCCGGCGGGTAGTAGAAGCCGAGGACCTCCGGCCCGACCCCCTCGGGGAGGTAGTACTGGGCGTAGTTCATGTTCCCCGACCACGAGTACGTGACCCACGCCTGCCCCTCCGCGATCTTCTGGTAGTCGCCGGGGCCCACCTTGACGTCCACGAGGTCGTTCAGCTGCGAGAGGGCCTCCCCCGCCCGCCGGATGGCGTCCTCGTCCCGGGTGTTCATGTCTCCCACGCCGATCCGGATGAGCGCCATGCCGATCGTCTCTCGGTACTCGTCGAGGAGGTTCACCTTCCCACGCCACCGCTCGTCCCAGTAGATGTCGAAGGGCATGGGAAGGGAGCCGGGGTCGTCGACATGGTCCCGCCGGTACCCGATCCCCGTCTTCCAGGTCATGTAGGGGACCGAGTAGCGGGATCCCCGGTCGTACCAGGGATCCTGGAGCCGCGGCCACACGTTCGCGAGGTTGGGCAGGTACGAGTGGTTGAGGGGCTGGATCTTCTTGGCCGCGACGAGCTTCGGGAGGTTCTCGATCGTGGGGAAGAACAGGTCGAAGCGGACGGTGTCGTTCTGCACCTTGGACATCGCCTCGTTCATCCCGGCGAACTGCGTGTACTCGATCTCGACGCCGTACTCGGCCTCGAACGCCTTGAGGACCTTCTTGTAGATGTAGTCGTTCCAGTTGAAGATGCGCAGCGGGCCCGGCTCGGGCGACAGGCCGTCCGCGATGGGCGGCAGGTCGTCGTACAGGGGCAGCGTCGCGGGGCGATCGGGCGAGGCGAGCAGCGGCACCCGGGCTTCCCCACCCCCCGGCGCCGGCGTCGGGCGCTCGCGGCAGGATGCGAGCACCCCCGTGAACGCGGTGATGCCGAGGCCCGCGATCGCCGATCGCCGGAGGAACTCTCGGCGCGTGAGCGCCTCGGGCCGCTCCCAACCGTCACGCCGGATCATGTGCGTCCTCCTTCTCGGCATCGTGCTCGGGAAGCTCGCGCTCCTTATGAGCCCGCGGGTCCGTCCTGTCAAGGCAGGAGGTCGGAGGGAAGGTGACCGTCGGTCAACCACGGCGCCCGTCGCGGTCCGGACGCGGGGGCGGTCGGGATATGCTCCGCACGAGCATGGCACGGAGGAGGGCTGCGAGCGGCGGGATCGAGGCCCTGTACCCCCGCGGGTTCTGGCCCGCGATCTCGCTCCCCGGGGTCCTCTGGCTGATCGCGCTGTTCGTCGTCCCCTTCTACGCCATCGCGGCGACGGCCGCCGGACGCCTCGACCCCATCTTCGGATCCTCGATCCCGGAGTGGAACCCGCTCTACTGGCAGCCCGACGCCTTCTCCTTCGTCCTGGACGGCCTGGCGAGCCCCGGCGGGATCTTCCGCGAGGTCTTCCTGCGGACGATCGCGTACGTCACGCTCGCGGTCGGCCTCTGCCTCGCCCTCGGCTACCCCGTCGCCTACTACATGTCCCGGCTGCGGGGGCGGCTGCGGAACGCCTTCCTCGTCCTCATGATCGTCCCGGTCTGGGTCCCCTACCTGATGCGGATCTTCGCCTGGGTGAACCTCCGCCAGGACGACGGGCTCGTGACTCGGATCGTCGCCGCGACGGGGTTCGTCGCGCCGCAGTCCTGGCTCGACGGGCGTCCCTCCACGGTGATCCTCGGCCTCGTGTACGGCTGGGTCCCGTTCCTCATCCTCCCGCTCTTCGCGGCCCTCGAACGGATCGACGCGAGCTTCGTCGAGAGCGCCCTCGATCTCGGGGCGAGCCCCGCGCGCGCGTTCCTCCGCGTGACGCTGCCGCTCTCGAAGCAGGGGATCCTGGCGGGAACGGTGATCATCATGCTCCCGATGTTCGGCGACTTCTACACCGCACAGCTCCTCGGCACGCAGAAGAACGCCATGATCGGGACGCTCATCTCCTTCTACCTCACGCAGGCGACGGCGGGTCCGGCGCAGGGTCGGGGCGCGGCGCTGGTGATCGTCCTCGCGCTGCTGGTCTCCTCGCTCACCGTCTACTACCTGGTGAGCACGGCCCGCGCCGCTCGGGGGGCCGGTCGATGAGCCAGGTCGCGACGGCCATCCGGGGTCCCGCCGCGCGCGCGGGGCGGCTCCGCGCGTGGCTGGCCAACCCGTGGCGGCGCCCCCGGCTCCTCGCCCTCGTCGGCTGGGGGTTCATCGCGTGGTCCCTCGTCCCGGTGGCGATCGCCATCCTGTTCTCGTTCAACGCCGGACGGTCCCGGAGCGTGTGGCAGGGCTTCTCGCTCCGCTGGTACGTGCAGGACCCGAACCTGTCCGTGCTCCACGACTCGATCCTCGCCCACGCGGTGCTGCAGAGCCTGAAGCTCGCCAGCCTGACGATGCTCATCGCCACGCCGATGGGCGTCGCGCTCTCGATCGGGCTCGCCCGCTGGCGCGGCCTGGCGTCGACGGCCTCCAACTTCCTCATGCTGCTCCCGCTGGTGACCCCGGAGATCGTGCTCGCCTCGGGGCTGTTCCTGGTCTTCGCCCATCTGTACGTGCCGGGCGGGACGCGCCTGTTCGGTACCCCGGCTCAGCTCCTCGAGCACGTGACGTGGTCGATCCCCTACGTGGTCGTCGTGATGCGGGGCCGGCTGTTCGGGATCGGCAAGGAGTACGAGGAGGCCGCCATGGACCTGGGCGCCCCTCCGATGGAGGCGATGCGGCGGGTGCTGCTGCCCATGCTGGCCCCCGCGATCTTCGCGAGCTTCATGATCGTGTTCGCGCTGTCCATCGACGACTTCATCACGAGCCAGTTCCTGTCCTCGGGGGAGGGCTCGATCACGCTGCCGATGCTGATCTACGGCACGGGGAGGACCGGCGAGAACCCGTCGCTGAACGCCGTGGCCACCGTGATGCTCGTCCTCTCCCTCTCGGCCATCGGGCTCGCCTCCCTGGTGCTCCAGCGCGTGGCGCGTCGCCGCGGGACGGGGGAGGCGGCCGCCCGCGAGCTCGTCCGGTTCGAGATCTGAGGACCGACCCGTTCGGGGCGACCCTCGAGGCCTTCGTGGCGCAGGGCGGGCTCGCCCTCGGCCTCGCGAACGCGGGTCGCCGTGGTGGCTAGCGGACGCCGGCGCGCTCGAGGGCGCGGACCACGGTGATCCCGATCTCGGCGGGGTTCCTCACGACGAACAGGCCGAGTTCCTCCATCGCGTCGAGCTTGGCCTGGGCCGTATCGGAGTCTCCGGCGATCACCGCCCCTGCGTGTCCCATCCGGCGGCCACGGGGAGCCGAGACGCCGGCGACGTACGCCACCACCGGCTTCGTCATGTGCTCGGCCGCCCAGCGCGCGGCCTCGACCTCCTGGGGGCCGCCGATCTCGCCGATCATGACGACCGCGTCGGTCTCGGGGTCCTCCTCGAAGGCCTGGAGCACGGCGCGGAAGTCCACGCCGTTCACCGGGTCGCCCCCGATGCCGACGCACGTGGACTGCCCCAGCCCGAGCTGGGTCATCTGGCTCACGGCCTCGTAGTTCAGGGTGCCGGAGCGGCTCACCACGCCGATCCGCCCCGGCGAGTAGATCCGCGCGGGCATGATGCCGACCTTGCAGCGACCGGGCGTGATGATGCCCGGGGAGTTGGGGCCGATGATCGTCGTCGAACGGCCCGTGAGGTAGCGCTTCGTCTTGACCATGTCGTGGACGGGCACGCCGTCCGCGATGATCACCGCGACCTCGATGCCGGCCTCGATCGCCTCCAGGAGCGCGTCCACCGCCACCTGGGGGGGCGCGAAGATCCCCGTCACGTTCGCCCCGGTCGCCGCCACGGCTTCCTCGACGCTGTCGAACACCGGCAGGCCGAGGTGCGTGGTGCCGCCCTTCCCGGGCGTGACCCCGCCGACCACGTTGGTGCCGTGCTCGATCGCATCCTGCGCGTGGAACGTGGCGTGCTGCCCGGTGAAGCCCTGGATGATGACGCGCGAGGTCCCGTCCACGAACACGCTCATGCCCGGACCCCCTGGGGCACCGGCTCGTAGCCCGCCTCCACGGCCCGGAGCGCGGCGACGGCCTTGCGGGCGCCGTCGTCGAGGTCGTCGGCGACGATCAGGTCGAGGCCGCTCTCGCCCAGGATGCGCCGCCCCTCCTCCACGTTCGTGCCGGCCAGGCGCACCACGATCGGCACCTCGATCGCGTGGGACCGCGCCGCGCGCACTACGCCCTCGGCGATCCAGTCGCACCGGTTGATGCCGGCGAACACGTTCACCAGGACCACGCGGACGTTCGGGTCCGAGAGGACGATCCGGAACGCGTTCGCCACCTTCTCCGGGCTCGCACCGCCGCCCACGTCGAGGAAGTTCGCGGGCCGAGCCCCGTGGAGCACGATCGCGTCCATCGTGGCCATCGCGAGGCCCGCGCCGTTCACGATGCACCCCACCTGCCCGTCGAGCGCGATGTAGTTGAGGCCGTGGCCGTGGGCCTCGACCT
>BEHO01000132.1 GCA_002898915.1 bacterium HR12 | reverse complement strand
CTCGGAGGAGGTCGACTACTTCGTGGCGCCGATCCTCGGGTTCGACGGCGCCACGGTCACGACCACGGCGACCGCCATCTGGACGGTGCCCGGTATCGTGCCCATCACGATCAACGCGGTCCCGCTCGCGAACTGTCCGGAGCCGCCGCGGGGCGAGGAGCCGGAGGAGTGCGTCGTCGACTACCCCAAGGGCGAGCTCGAGAACCCCCGCTGGGGCATCCTCGACCTCTCGTACTGGAACCGGCCGGACGTCTCGAGCTGCCCGGTCCCCAACTCCGAGGTCGTCGACATCATCCGGAGCGGCGGGGTTCCGAAGGACGCGCTCGAGCCCTGGCCGGGCGAGGACGTCCCCGGGGTCTACGACTGCCTGGACAACGGGGCCCAGTTCGCCTCCTGGGACGAGCTCATCGGGGGATCCTGGTGGTTCCCCGTGATCGACGTCGAGAGCTCCAAGGGTGTGGTGGAGGGCCCGGCGAGGCTGAAGAGGGCGTGGCCCAACGGGTGCACCGGGGCGGACATCCCGCAGCTGCAGGCCCAGGGCGGCGACTGCCGGATCACCACCGCGTACGTGATCGACTTCGTGCAGATGAAGGTGCTGGACGTTCGGATCGTGCCCGGCACCGGGGGGACGATCCAGATGACGATGGAGCGGGTGCCGCGCCGGCACGAGTCCGGCGTCGAGATCAGGCTGGTGAAGTAGCCGGAAGCGGTTCGGAACGAACGGGGGGATAGCGGATGCGATCTCGGGGTCTCGTGGTGGTCCTGGCGTTGATCCTGGCCACGGCCGCCACCGCAGGGGTGTTCCTGTACGCGCGGGGCGTTCGGGAGGAGGCGAGGCGCGGCGGCGACCTCACCACGGTCATCGTTTCCAAGGTGGACATCCCGGCCAACACCGACCTGAACAACCTCATCGCCGAGGGGCAGTTCGTGGAGAAGGAGATCCCCACGGACGCGCTCGTGGAGGGCGCCGTCACGAGCGTCTCGCAGCTCCGGAACCGCCGCAACAACGCGTTCATCCTGGCGGGGGAGCAGATCCCGATCTCGCGCGTGGAGGGCGGCAAGGTGCCGGGCGGGGTGCTCAGCATCCCCGAGGGGCATCAGGCCATCACGGTCTCGCTCGAGGCGCCTCGGGCCGTGGGCGCCGCGCTCTCCGGCGGGGACAACGTCACGGTCCTCGCGACGTTCACGGACGTCCCGATCGAGGAGAAGCCGCGCCAGCAGCCCACGACCGGGACCACCCAGCAGGAGCAGCCGCGGACGGAGGCCGCCACGGTCGTGCTCGTGCCGCAGGTGGAGGTCCTGCGGGTCCTGGTGCCGACGCGGACCGCGACGGCCATCGGCGGCGGGGAGGAGACCCCGGACACGACCGGCGACGTCCAGGTCACGCTGGCCTTCCTGCCGGAGGAGGCGCAGCGGTTCGTCTTCGCCCTGGAGCAGGGCTCGGTGTACCTCTCGCTGCTCCCGCCGGACGCGGAGGGCGTCGAGCTCGAGCCGCTCACCATCGAGGGGATCGTCAACCCGCCGAAGGTCAAGGGCGCGAAGTAGCCGTGGCGCAGCAGGTCATCGCGGTCGGCACACCGCAGACGTTCCGCACGACCCTCGCGCGGGCGCTGGAGGTGGAGCCGGAGGACATCGGCTGGGTGACGAGCGTCACCGCGGCCGAGGAGATGCTGGTCGAGGCCGACGAGCCCGCCCACGTCCTCGTCCTCTCGCCCGAGGTGAAGGAGCCGGACGCGCTCGGCCTGGCCGAGTTCGTGGGACGGGCGGCCCCGATGACGGCCATCGTGATGGTCCGCGACAAGACCTGGAACGGGCTCCTCCCGGCGGCCATGCGCGCCGGGATCCGCGACGTCGTGGACCTCACGCAGGGGACGGAGGAGCTCCGCGACGCCGTGGAGCGGGCCATCGTGTGGGCGGAGAACCTCCGCTCGCTCCGGGGCGCCATGGCGGAGAAGCCGGCCCACCGGGGCATGGTCATCTCGGTCTTCTCCTCCAAGGGCGGGACGGGCAAGACGTTCCTCACCACGAACCTGGCCGTCGCCATCGCTCGGCAGACGGGGCAGGACACCGCCGTGGTGGACCTGGACGTGGATATGGGGGACGTCTACTCGTACTTCGGGCTCGAGCCCCACCAGCGGATCGAGGAGCTCATCCGCCTCGGCGAGGGGGCGGACCGGGACGACGTCTACGCGGCCGGGACGAAGGTGGACGACCACGTCTGGGCCTTCGGCGCGATCCCGGACCCGGCGGTGCAGCCACCTCCCGGGGAGGCCGTGGGCAAGTACCTGCGGACGCTCCGGAACAACTTCGCCTACGTGGTGGTGGACGCGTCGGCCGACTACACGGATCTCGCGTTGGCGTGCTTCGACCTGTCCGACGCGATCTGCCTCGTGACCGGGCTCGACATCGTAGGGGTGAAGCACCTCTCGAAGGCCCTGGACACGCTGCTCACCATCGGCCTGCCTCGGGAGCGGTTCCGCATCGTCCTGAACCGCGCCGACAGCAAGGTCGGCCTCGACGCGGCCGACGTCGAGCGCGTGATGAAGATCCAGGTGGACGCGATGGTGCCCTCGAGCCGCCTGGTCCCGATGTCGCTGAACAAGGGCCGACCGGTGGTGATCGAGGAGCCGAACTCGGAGGTGGCCCAGAGCATCATCCGTCTCGCCCAGCGGTTCACCGGCACCGTCGAGGCGCCGGGTGGGGAGGCGGGCCCGGTCCCGGTGCCCGAGAAGAAGAAGCGCGGTTGGTTCCGCCGCCGTTAGGAGGCAGTCATGTCGCTCGCCGATCGTCTCGCCAAGGCTCAGCAGAAGGACCGGATCGCCGAGATCCGGCAGCGGGTGCAGGAGCGCCTGGTCGAGGTGCTCGGCCCGCGCCTGTACGACGCCTCGATGTCCGACACCGAGCTCGAGGGCCTGGTCCACCAGCGCCTGCGCGAGCTCCTGGACGAGGAGGAGCCCGGGCTCTCGCCCCAGGAGAAGCTCCTCATCGTCCGGCAGATCGGGGACAGCGTGCTCGGGCTCGGGCCGCTCGAGCCCTTCATCCGCGACCCCGAGGTGACCGACATCCTGGTGAACGGGTTCGACTCCATCTACGTCGAGCGCGGCGGCAAGCTCTACTGGACCGGCGCCAAGTTCCACGACGAGGCGCAGCTCCGACGCACGATCGACAAGATCGTGGCCAAGGTGGGTCGGCGGGTCGACGAGTCGTCGCCCTACGTCGACGCCCGCCTCCCGGACGGCTCGCGGGTGAACGCCATCATCCCTCCGCTCGCGATCGACGGGCCGTGCCTGTCGATCCGGAAGTTCTCCGCCGACCCGTACCAGGCCGAGGACCTCGTCTCGTTCGGGACCCTCACCCGCCAGGTCGTGGAGATGCTCGATGCGTGCGTGCGTGGGCGGCTGAACATCCTGGTCTCCGGCGGCACCGGCGCCGGCAAGACGACGACCCTGAACGTCCTCTCCTCGTTCCTGCCGGACGACGAGCGGATCATCACCATCGAGGACGCGGCGGAGCTGCGCCTGCAGCAGCCCCACGTGGTGCGCCTGGAGTACCGGCCGCCGAACATCGAGGGCAAGGGCGAGGTCACGATCCGTGACCTCGTGCGGAACGCGCTCCGCATGCGCCCCGATCGGATCGTGGTCGGCGAGGTCCGCGGCGCCGAGACCCTGGACATGCTCCAGGCGATGAACACCGGCCACGACGGCTCGATCAGCACGATCCACGCCAACTCGCCCCGGGACGCGCTCGCGCGCCTGGAGACGATGGTGCTGATGGCCGGCACCGAGCTCACGGTCCGGGCGATCCGCGAGCAGATCGCCTCCGCCATCGACCTCATCATCCACCAGCAGCGCATGAAGGACGGCGTGCGGCGCATCACCCACGTGACCGAGGTGGTCGGCATGGAGGGCGACGTGATCACGCTGCAGGACCTGTTCCTCTTCGACTACAGCGCGGGCATCGACGAGCATGGTCGCTTCAAGGGGACGCTGCGCGCCACGGGCCTGCGACCTCGGTTCCTGGAGAAGCTGGCGGACCTCGGGATCGTGATCCCGCCCGAGGTCTTCGCGCCGACCCCGGGGGGGCGAGCGGCGTGAGCGCCGGGTTCTGGAGCTCGGGACCCGGCCTCGCCGTCGTCCTCGGCCTCGTCTTCGCCGCGGCCTTCGTCGTGACCTGGATGCTCGTCGGGACCGGGGAGCGTCGGCGCCGGGAGCGCAGCATCCTCCGGGTCCTCGGCCGTCGTCGTCGTGAGGCTCGCGAGGAGGGACCGAAGGAGAGCCGGTCGCACTGGGTGCCGGAGGCCCTGGTGGGCGTGGGTCAGCGCTTCGCCGTGGCCACCGGGTTCAGCGCCTCCCTCGACGAGCGGCTCGAGCAGGCCGGGATCAAGATGCTCGCCGGCGAGTTCCTCACGATCGTGGCCCTCGCGGCGGTGGCCGGCGCGGTGTTCGGGGCGCTGATCCTCCCGAACATCGTGTTCGTGCTCATCGTGGCGGGGGTGGCGGCGATCGTCCCGTTCGCCTGGCTCGGGTGGGCGCGACGCAAGCGCCAGAACGCGCTGAACGACCAGCTGGCGGACACCCTCTCCATCCTGGCGAGCTCGCTCCGGGCCGGGTACTCGTTCCTCCAGGCCCTCGACACCGTGGCCAAGGAGATCGGCGAGCCCTCGGC
>BEHO01000131.1 GCA_002898915.1 bacterium HR12 | reverse complement strand
CCGCGACGAGGCCGTCGTCATCCGCGACGAGCACGGCCGTCCCCTCTACTCGCAAGGGTTCCTGCTCGACATCACCGCGACGAAGGTCGCCGAGGAACGGGTCTCCTACCTCTCCAGCCACGATCAGCTCACGGGCCTCGCCAACCAGGCCACGTTCACCGAGGTCGCGACGCTGGCGCTGGCCCGCACCCGCCGCAACGATCTCGCGGTCGGCGTCCTGTTCCTGGACCTCGACGGCTTCAAGCTCGTGAACGACAGCCTGGGACCGGAGGCCGGGGACGAGCTCCTCCGGGAGGTCGCCGACCGGCTCGTCTCCTGCGTCCGCGACACCGACACGGTCGCCCGACGGGGCGGCGACGAGTTCCTCGTGCTCCTGCCGGACCTCGAGCGCGGCAGCGTCGGCGAGATGTCCGGCCCGCTCATGCACGCCGAGACCGTGGCGGGCCGCATCCGCGAACGGCTCGAGGAACCCTTCGTGGTGGACGGGACCGAGGTGTTCGTCTCGGCCAGCATCGGGATCGCCGTCGGTCCGCAGGAGACGGACGACGTGGCCGCGCTCCTGCTGACGGCCGAGGAGGCCATGGTGCGGAGCAAGCGGTCGGGACCCGGCGGGGTCGCGAGCACCGCCGTCCGCTCCGCCGAGTCGCAGACGAAGCTCGCCTTCGCGACGAAGCTCCGCAAGGCCGTCGCCCGGCGGGAGTTCCAGCTGCACTACCAGCCCATCGTCGAGCTCGCGACGGGGCGCGTGGTGGGCGTGGAGGCGCTCGTCCGCTGGCGCACGCCCGAGGGCGAGGTGATCCCGCCGAACGAGTTCAGCCCGCTCGCGGAGGAGCTCGGTCTGATCGAGGCCATCGGGGACTGGGTCGTCGAGGAGCTCGCCCGCCAGGACGCCGCGTGGGCCGCGGAGGGCATCCGACTCGAGCTCGGGTTCAACCTCTCGCCGCGGCAGTTCTTCCAGTCGGACCTCGCCGAGCGCCTCCTCGCGCACCTCGGGGCGAGGAGCGTGGACCCCCAACGGGTCGTGGTGGAGATCACCGAGTCCTCGGCGATGCGGGACCCCGAGCGCGCCCGCGCGATCCTCGCCGACCTGCACCGCCGCGGGCTCCGGCTGGCGATCGACGACTTCGGGACCGGCTACTCCTCCCTCTCGCGCCTGCGCGAGCTCCCCATCGACGTGCTGAAGATCGATCGCTCCTTCGTCCGCGAGATCGATCGCGATCCGCAGGCGCTCCGCATCGTGGCCGCCTTCATCCAGCTCGGGCTGGGGCTCGGCATGCGGACCCTCGCCGAGGGGATCGAGACCGAGGACGAGCGGCGGCTCCTCGTGGAGCTCGGCTGTGAGCTCGGCCAGGGGTACCTGTTCTCCCGGCCGGTGCCGGCCGAGGAGCTCCTCGCTCGGATCCGCTCCGGCGAGCTCCTGCTCGCGGCGACCCGCGCCTGACCGACGGTCACCGCACGAAGAAGTGCAGGCCGAGCCAGGCCCAACCCGCCACGACGCCGACGCGACCGGACCGCGTCCGCATCACGTCGGCGAGCACGTCGCCGAGGCGCGGGACCCGCGTCCGTCCGCTCCAGGCCAGGAGCTCCAGCCCCAGCCCCGCGAGCCCGATGAGCCCGTAGACCGCGACGGTGAGGTCGTGGCTGCTCATCGCTCGAGCAGGAACCAACCGAGGAGGAGCCAGAGCGTGAGGACGATGCTCCGCCCGACATGGGTGGCGAGGATCGGATCCATGAGCACGCTGAAGGTGGGGTGGTCGTAGGACCCCTCGGTGAGCGACGGCTGCAGGAAGAGGTTCGTGAGCTCCCACGCCGCGAACGCCACCACGACGGCCGCCCATGGCGCCATGCGGGCGAACCCGATGCGCGGCGGGCTCGGACGCTCGCGCGTGCGACCCTCCCATGCGAGCACCACCCCCGCGGCGGCCGGCACGAGGACGGCGACCGACGCGGGCCACGAGTAGCGCTCGAACGACCCCACCACGACGGCGTACGCGACGACGCCGAGGAGCCACTGCGGCGAGGCTCGGACCTCGATCGCTCGGGCCCGCTCCACCTCGGCGGCCGTGGCTCGCCGCCGCGCCGCGTCCAGCCCGAGCGCGGCCGCGACCGCGATGAGCATCCCGCCGTGGGTGATCGGCGCGCCGGAGATGAGATCGAACACGCCGGCCGTCACCAGCATCGGGATGACCGGCTCCCGCCCGAGACGCGTCGCGATACCCCTCGCCGCCCCGCGGAGGCGGTCCCGTCGGGCGGGGCCCCCGCCCGGGGCAGCCGGCCCCCGCTCACCCGGTGCCCGCGAGGACATCACGCACGACGCCGTCCCGACCGGCGCTGCCGAGCCACGCGCCCGTCCAGCACGTCCGCGCGGACGAGCTCCGGGTCCCGCTCCCGCGGGTCCCCGAACCCGCCACCGCCGCTCGTCTCGACGCGGATGATCGTCCCCGGCTGGAGGGTGAGCGTCACCTTGGAGGGCAGGCGCATCTTCCGACCATCCGGCGCGAAGACCGAGATCCGGGTCTCCCGGGCATCCCCGCCGCCCCGCGCGCCGAGCGGCCGGAAGGCGGGGTTCGTCTGCTCCCCGTAGATCGTCGCCGTCTGGGGTCGGTCGAGGATGAGGTACTCGCGTCGCAACCCCAGGCCTCCGTTGGAACGTCCCAGGCCCTGCGAGCCCGGCACGAGCTCGGTCCGGAGGATGCGGACCGCGTACTCGGCCTCGGCCACCTCCACCGGAAGCAGCCCGACGTTCGACAGGTACGTGTCCACCCCGTCGAGCCCGTCCCCGAGGGGATGCCCGCCGGTGCCCCCACCCACCACGTCCATCATGACGGAGGGCCGACCGGTCCGAGGGGAGACGCTCTCCAGGTTGACGTCGAAGAAGGTGACCGTCCCGCTCGCGACCGCCCGATCGGGCCAGATGGCGGAGGCCGCGCGCACCAGGACCTCGGCCAGACGCTGGCAGGTGTTGTGGCGCACCGAGACCGCCGCCGGAGGGTTCGGGTTGAGCACCGACCCGCGGGGGCAGACGATCTCCACCGGCCGCATCATCCCGTCGTTCGTGACCATCGAGGGATCCGTCATCGCCCGCAGCGCGTACACGACCGCGGCCCTCGTGCTCGCCCAGGGGACGTTCAGCCCGCCGGGGATCTGAGGAGAGCTCCCCGAGAGGTCGACCGCGATCCGCTCCCCGCGCTTGCGGATCCGGGCGTGGATCCGGGTGGGCGGGCCGCCGACCCCATCGTCGTCGAGGAAGCCCTCGGCCTCCGCCTCCCCGTCGGGCAGCTCCCGGAGCACGGCCCGGGTCATCCGCTCGACCGCATCGAGCGCCTCGTCGAAGGCCGCCCGCACTCTGTCGGCCCCGTACCGATCGACCAGCTCCAGGATGCGCCGCTCGCCCAGGGTGCACGCGGCGCGCTGCGCGCGGAGGTCCGAGGCCGTCGAGACCGGATCTCGGACGTTCGCCATCACGACCGCGAACAGGTTCCGGTTCTCGCTCCCGCGTTCGTACAGCTTCACCGGCGGCAGCACCAGCCCCTCGGCGTAGAGCTGGGTGAGGCTCGCACCCTCGGTCCCCGGGTTCACGCCGCCCACGTCGATGTGGTGCGCCGTGGCCCCCGCCCAGGCGAAGAGCTCGCCGTCGACGTGGATCGGCATGATCACGTTCAGATCCGGGGTGTGCATCGCCCCCATGTAGGGGTGGTTGCAGAGGAACACGTCGCCGGGGTGGATCTCCCGCCCCCAGCGTTCGAGGATCGACTTCACGACGAGGGACATCGCGCCGAGCTGCGCGGGGATGTAGTCCGCCTGGGCGACGAGGTCCCCGTCCGCCCGGAACAGGGCGCAGCTGAAGTCCTCCATCTCGCGGATGATGGGGCTGTAGCTCGAGCGCTTGAGCACACCGCCCATCTCCTCGGCGGCGGAGAGCAGGCCCGCGTGGATCAGCTCGAAGGTGATCGGGTCCAAGGTGCTCCGCCTGGGGCTCATCGGCCTTCGCTCCTCCGGATCCACAGGTTGCCGTGCCGGTCGACCTCGGCGCTCTGGCCCGCGAGGATCAGGGTCGTCGCGTCCATCTGATCCACGATCGCCGGTCCAACGAGCCGGTTCCCGGCTCGGAGGTGCGAACGTCGATACACCGGGACCGGCGCACGCCCCGTACGTCGGAGGTGCACCTTGCGCTCGCCGGCGAGGGCCTCGGCGCGGGGGCGGCTCCCTCCACGTGGGAGCTCCGGTGGTGGCGGCCGGTCCAGATCTCCGAAGGCGGAGAGACGCAGGGTCACGATCTCGACCGGCTCCGACGGGTCCGCGTGCCCGTAGGTCCGAGCGTGCAGTTCGTGGAAGCGGTCCGCCACGGCGCGCAGACCGGCCGCGTCGATCGTCGGAAGGGGCACGCTCAGCTCGTACCCCTGGCCGAGGTACCGGCAGTCCACCGACCCCACCACGCGCGCCCTCGCGGGATCGACGCCGTCCTCGCGGAGCTGTCGCAGGAGCCGACGCCCGGTCCGATCGAACCACGCGAGCGCCTCCCGGATCACCCTGGGACCGAGGACGGACAGGACCGTCTGGGACCCATCGATCCGAAGGCTCGTGGACATCAGTCCCTGGGCCGAGAAGAGGCCGGGCAAGGGCGGCACGAGCACGGCCCTCAGCCCGAGATCCTCCAGCATCCAC
>BEHO01000130.1 GCA_002898915.1 bacterium HR12 | reverse complement strand
GATCTATGCTTTATGTACTCCTGAAGTAGGATATCAGCATCTGGCACCATTCCAAGCAACATCACTAGATAAGGGTTGATCTTAACGTTGAGCACTGATATACACTCGGAGCGTGGACCGGCGGATCTTCGGCCTGGAGAACGAGTACGGCGTGACCTGCACGTTCCGGGGGCAGCGCCGGCTGTCGCCGGACGAGGTCGCGCGGTACCTGTTCCGGCGCGTGGTGCACTGGGGTCGGTCCTCCAACGTCTTCCTGGAGAACGGCGCGCGCCTGTACCTGGACGTCGGCTCGCACCCCGAGTACGCCACGCCGGAGTGCGACGACGTCCTGGACCTCGTGGCCCACGACAAGGCCGGGGAGCGGATCCTGGAGGCGCTCCTCGCCGCGGCGGAGGTGCGGCTGCACGAGGAGGGCATCAACGGCCAGGTCTACCTGTTCAAGAACAACACCGACTCCGCCGGGAACTCCTACGGCTGTCACGAGAACTACCTGGTGGCGCGGCAGGGGGAGTTCGGCCGCCTGGCCGACATCCTGATCCCGTACTTCGTGACGCGCCAGATCTGGTGCGGGGCCGGGAAGGTGCTCGTCGGTCCTCGAGGCGCGCAGTACTGCATCGCCCAGCGCGCGGAGCACATCTGGGAGGGCGTCTCCAGCGCCACGACCCGGTCCCGGCCCATCATCAACACCCGCGACGAGCCCCACGCCGACGCCGAGCGTTACCGCAGGCTCCACGTGATCGTGGGCGACTCGAACATGAACGAGTGGACCACGTTCCTCAAGGTCGGCATCACCGACCTGGTCCTGCGGATGCTCGAGGCGAACACGGTGATGCGCGACCTCACGCTGGAGAACCCGATCCGAGCGATCCGGGAGATCAGCCACGACATCGCCTGCCGGCGGAAGGTCCGCCTGGTGAACGGGCGCGAGCTCACGGCCATCGAGATCCAGGAGGAGTACTTCGACCGGGTGGCCCGGTTCCTCGAGCGCCGGGGCGCCGACGAACGCTCCCGGCTCCTGCTCGCGGAGTGGCGGCTCGCCCTCGACGCCCTGGCGGCCGGGGAGCCCGAGCGCCTGGGCGACCGGGTGGACTGGGTCACGAAGATGCTGATGATCGAGCGGTACCGGGAGCGTCACGGGCTCCCGCTCTCGTCGCCGAAGGTGGCGCTCCTCGACCTCGCCTACCACGACGTGAACCGGACCCGCGGCCTGTACTACCTGATGGAGCGGGCGGGGACGGTGAAGCGGGCCGTGAGCGAGCGGGCGATCGAGCGGGCGATGCGGGAGCCGCCGCAGACGACGCGGGCCAAGCTCCGGGGCGACTTCATCCGCCAGGCCAAGCAGAAGCGGCGCGACTACACGGTGGACTGGGTGCACCTGAAGCTGAACGACCAGGCCCAGCGGACGGTGCTCTGCAAGGACCCCTTCCGGGCCCAGGACGAGCGCGTGGAGCAGCTCATCGCCCACATGTGAGCCCGCCGGGCCTCAGCGAGCGCCGAGGTCGCGGTACCGACGGGAGCCGGCCGCCATCCGCCCGGCGAGCACCCCCGCGGCGCCCGCGGCGAGGAAGAAGGCCGGGTCCTCGGCGGGACCCCGCCCCATCGTGGTCACCTCCACGCCTCGCCGCCCGAGCTCCTCGAGGGCGGGACGCCCATCGGCCTCGACGAGCTGGTGGCGATCCTCGAGCCGGGCGGCTCGGAGCGCGTCCCACACCGCGGTTCGCTCGGGCTCCTCGAGGACGGGGACGGCGACGTTCACGTCGGTCCGACAGACTTCGCGGAGGATCGTCACCGAGTGGTGCGAGAGGACCCGGTGCCGGGGGCGGGGGTCGGCGAACGAGATCCGGAGCGCCGCCACGGGCCGCCCCCGCAGGGTGGCCGCCGCCATCAGCGCGTGCCCCGAGCCGAGGGCGGAGACCCCCCAGGTCGTATCGGTCCCCAGGTTCCCCGGCCCGTCCGCGACCACCACCACCTCCGCGCCGAGGACCTCGGTCGCGGCCAGCAGGCCGGACCAGATCGTGACGGCCTCGAGCTCGCCGCCGAAGGCCTGACCGACGGTGATCCAGCCGTCCAGGAGGCCGGACGCACGCAGGCGGGGGACGAGCTCGGAGAAGGCGCCGGGCAGGGCCGCGCCGTCCGTCATCACGTACACGACGCGGGCGTCCGCGCTCGCCTTCGCCCCGGCCGCGATGGGGGCGAGCATCGAGTGCAGGGGGGCGCAAACGACGGGGGCGTTGCGGAGGCCGCGGACGGCCCCCTCGAGCGCCTCGCGGTGGGTCTCCTCGACCGACCGGACGGCGGCCTGGAGGGGCGTGTACCGGGCCTTCATCACGCGGCCGGCATGGTCGAGCTCGGTGTCGGGGCCGCCCTCCACCGCCACCACGAGGTGGAACCCGCCGGTCCCCAGGCCGAGCTCCACGGCGGTGGTGTTCACGACGACGCGGTCGCCGGGTCCGATCGGACCGACGAGCGGTGGATAGGCGAGGGCCCGGGCTCGGCCCCCCTCCGTCTCGACCTCGAGCTCGACGGCGCCGGGACGCTCGGCGAGGATCCCGAGGACGGTGGCGCGGCGCAGGCGCACGAGGCTGGGCGGCTCCATGCCCGGAAGTATGATGCCCCCGGCATGCACCCGCTCGAACGCCTCGTGAACCTGGTGGCGTTGCTGCTCGAGGCGGAGCGTCCGCTCACCTTCGAGGACATCCGCGAGCGGATGCACGAGGCGTACGACCAGACCGACCCGGACACCGCCAAGCGGATGTTCGAGCGGGACAAGGGGATCTGCCGCGACCTGGGGATCCCCATCGAGGTGGTGCCCGATCCGTGGGAGGTGGAGCACGCCTACACCATCCGCCCCGAGCGGTACTACCTCCCGGAGATCGCGTTCACCCCGGAGGAGATCTCGGCCCTCTTCGTGGCGGCCCACGCCGGGCGCGAGGGCTCACCGGCGGAGGAGGCCGTCCGCAAGCTGCTCTCCGGTGCCGAGGGAGGCATCCTCGCGGGGGTGCACGGGTTCGCCATCGCCACCGACGACGCGAGCGACGCGGTCCTCACGCAGGCCGCGGAGGCCGTGGCCGGCGAGCGTCGGGTCGCCTTCACGTACCGGACCGCCCGGGGCGAGGAGGGACGGCGGGAGGTGGACGCGTACGGGTTGGCGGTTCGGGGGAGCAGCTGGTACCTCGTGGGCCGGGATCTCGCCCGGGGCGAGATCCGCTCCTTCCGGCTGTCCCGCGTGACCTCGGACATCGAGGACCTGGGGGAGGGGAGCGCGCCGCCCCCCGGCTTCCGGGCCAGCGACCACGTGCACGTCGGCCCCTGGGGTCCGGGGGAGGCTCGAGAGCGGGCCAGGATCGCCCTCTCCCCGCGCGTCGCGTGGTGGGCGACGAAGGGGATCGCCGAGGCCGAGACGGTGGCGGTCCGCGACGACGGATGGGTCGAGGTCGAGGTGCCGATCGCCCCCGACCTCGCCCTCGCGGCCTGGGTGCTCTCGTTCGGCCCCGACGCCGTGGTGCTCGGTCCCGAGGAGCTGCGGGCCGAGGTGGTCCGACGCCTGGAGGCGGTCCTTGCCGAGCTCTGAGGGCCTGCGGCGCGGCTCGAAGGTGTCGGAGCGGCTGAAGCGGCTGCTCGCCATCGTGCCGTACGTGGTGCGACACCCCGGGGTCGAGCTGGCCGAGCTCGAGCGGCTGTTCCACATCCCGGAGGAGGCCCTCGTGGAGGACCTGAACCTCCTGTTCCTGTCGGGGCTGCCCCCCTACAGCCCGGGCGACCTCATCGACGTGGAGATCCAGGACGGCCGGGTGTGGATCCGGATGGCCGACTACTTCTCGCGGCCGCTGCGGCTCACGCGGGCCGAGGCGCTCGCCCTCTACCTCCGCGGGACGGCCCTGGCGGCGACCCCCGGGGTGCCGGACGCGCCGGCCCTGACCTCGGCCCTGGGCAAGCTGGCCGACGCGCTCGGGCCGGAGACCCTGGGCGCGCTCCCCGAGCGGACCTCGGCGGCCCGCGGGGGACGGGAGGCGGCGGCGCTGGAGGTCCTCCGGCGCGCCGCGGCGGAGCACCGACGGGTGCGGATCGAGTACTTCGCGGCGTCCTCCGCCGAGATCACGACCCGCGAGATCGACCCCGAGGAGATCTTCACGGCCCTCGGGAACTGGTACGTGGCGGCGTTCGATCACCGGTCGGGGGAGGAGCGGCTGTTCCGCGCCGACCGGGTGCGGACCGTGGAGGAGACCGGGGAGACCTTCGAGCCACGGGGGCTCCACGGCGCGGGACGGCCGCTCTACTCGCCGACCGTGCGGGACGTCGACGTCCGCCTGATCCTCGCGCCCGAGGCCCGCTGGGTGGCCGAGTACTACGAGACGAGGGGGCAGGTCGAGCGCGAGGATGGGTCTCTCGAGGTCGTGCTCCCCACCACCCACCTGGAATGGGTGGAGCGGCTGGTGCTCCGCCTCGCGGGGGCGGTGCGGGTCCTCGAGCCCGAGGAACTGAAGGACCGGGTCCGCGAGCTGGCCCGCAGGACCCAAGAACCATACCGATAGGGTAGTCCCCTCGTGGGCCTCGAGCCTCAAGGGCTCCGAACGCACCGCCGATACAGCGGGTGACATGACCACCATCCGGACGACGTGCCCCCGCTGCGGGGAAGTGGACATGGGGCCCGAGGCGATCCTCCTGCAGGTCACCCGAGGCGGCCGCGAAGGCACCTATCGGTTCACCTGTCC
>BEHO01000129.1 GCA_002898915.1 bacterium HR12 | reverse complement strand
TTCCTGCACCGGGACGCTGGAGCACGTCCACGAGGATCCCTCCGGGCGGGTGCTCCACCGGGCCAGGGAGCCGCGACGGCCCCCTGCCTGGATGGTGCGCCAGGTGCGGTACCGGGACCAGGGCTGCACGTTCCCCGGCTGCGGAACGAGGGCCTTCACGGAGGCCCACCACATCGTCTTCTACCGGTTCGGGGGCCCGACCACCCTCGAGAACCTCACCCTGGTCTGCTCCTTCCACCACCGGCTCGTGCACGAGCACGGATGGCGGATCCGCCGGGGCCCGGAGGGTGAGCTCACCTGGTTCCGCCCCGACGGGAGGCCCCATACCCCCGGGCCGGTGCTCCGGGGGGCGGAGGTGGACCCGGTCGAGGACCCGGTGGTCTACGGGCCCTTCGGGGAGGAGGATGCCCTCCCGCTCCCGCCCTCCCCGCTCGCCCCGGTGCCCCGGCTCGAGGCCCGAGGGGCTCGGGCGGGTGAGGCTCGGGCGGCTCCAGCCCGGGCGGGGCCGGATCCCTAGCGGGGGTCCGCCTCCTCGGGGCCCTCGGGAACGCGACGTCCTCCGGGAGGGCCCTCCGCGGGCGTGGGTCGGTGGGACCCACGGTCGGGTCGAACACACCCACGGTTCCCTCCTGTCAGGGGTTCCCTCCCGTCGAACCGGCCAGGCCTCGGCTATCCGCTCGGGCGGTGCCGGGTCGGGCGCGGGCCGATAGCATCGGCGGCGCCCGACGTCGACCGAGGAGCGGCTGAGATGAGGATCCTGGTGATCGGCTGTGGTGGTGTGGGCACGTCGTTCGCGCCCATCGCGGCGCGGCGCGACTTCTACGAGCACATCGTCTTCGCGGACTACGACCCGGCCCGGGCGCAGCGGGTGGTGGAGCGCTACGACGGCGGCAGGGGCCGGTTCAGCGCGACCCGCGTGGACGCCTCGGACCGATCGCAGATCGTCGAGCTCATCCGCGCCGAGCGGATCACGCACGTCCTGAACGCGGTCGACCCCCGGTTCGTGATGCCCATCTTCGAGGCCTGCCTCGAGGCCCGCGTCACGTACATGGACCTGGCGCTCTCGCTCTCCGAGCCGCACCCCGAGCGCCCGTACGAGCTGCCGGGCAAGAAGCTGGGGGACGACCAGTTCGCTCGCTCCAAGGAGTGGGAGGAGCGGGGTCTGCTTGCGCTCGTGGGGTGCGGCGTCGACCCGGGGCTGTCCGACGTCTTCGCCCGGTACGCGGCCGACCACCTCTTCGCCGAGGTGGACGAGTTCGCGGTGCGCGACGGCGCGAACCTCGTGGTCCAGGGCTACGACTTCGCACCCGGCTTCTCGATCTGGACCACGATCGAGGAGTGCCTGAACCCGCCGATCGTCTGGGAGGCCGACCGCGGCTGGTACACGCTCCCGCCCTTCTCCGAGCCCGAGGTCTTCACGTTCCCGGAGGGGATCGGGCCGATCGAGTGCGTGCACGTCGAGCACGAGGAGGTCGTGCTGATCCCGCGCTGGCTGAAGGCCCGCCGGGTCACGTTCAAGTACGGCCTCGGCGAGGAGTTCATCGAGGTCCTGAAGACCCTCCACAAGCTCGGTCTGGACCGCAAGGACCCGGTCCGGGTCGGTCAGGTCGAGGTCGCCCCGCGGGACGTGGTGGCGGCGGTGCTGCCGGACCCGGCCACGCTCGGCGACAAGATGAGCGGGAAGACCTGCGTCGGGACGTTGGTGCGCGGCACCGGCACGGACGGGCGCCCGCGCGAGGTGTACCTCTACCACGTCGTCGACAACGAGGAGTGCTACCGGAAGGACGGGACCCAGGCGGTGGTCTGGCAGACGGCGCTCAACCCGGTCATCGCCTTCGAGCTCCTCGCGAACGGCGTGTGGCAGGGCGCGGGCGTGCTCGGGCCGGAGGCCTTCGACCCCGTCCCCTTCCTCGACCTCCTGAAGGAGTACGGCTCGCCCTGGGGGATCGAGGAACGGAGCGCCTCGGGCTAAGGTTCGTCCCTCGTTCGGCCGACGCTTCCTGGGACGGTCCGGGATGGGCTGACGAGGGAGATGACGACGAACGCCGACCGCTCGGGGCCCGAGGGGGCTCGCGTCCTCGACATGCTGCTCGAGCCGGCGAGCCTGCTCGAGGCGACGCCGGAGTGCCTCGTCGTGGCCGCCGCGGACGGTCGCATCGTCTACGTGAACGGTCGGGCGGCGGCGCTCGCCGCGTACACCCCCGACGAGCTGCACGATCGCTCCGTGGGGGAGCTCGTCGCGACCGAGGTCCCGGTGACCGAGGCCGCCCCCGGCGACGTCCTCGCCGGGACGTGTCGGCGTCGCGACGGCGAGGAGGTCCCCGTGGAGGTGCACGTGGGGGCGGTCGACGGGCCGGCCGGCCGGTACCTCGTCGTCACGCTCCGGGACGTCTCGGAGGTCCGCCGGGGCGAGGCGGCCCGCTTCGAGGCGGAGGCGAAGTACGCCGCCCTCGTCGAGGGGATCCCGGCGATCACCTACATCGACCCCATCGACCCCGACCAGGCCTCGATCTACGTGAGCCTCCAGGTCACCGAGCTCCTCGGCATCAGCCAGCGCGAGTGGCTCGAGGACCCGTACTGCTGGCGGCGGCACGTCCATCCCGACGACATCGATCGGGTCTGGGACGAGTACCTCGAGGCCTGTCGCACCGGCCGGTCGCTCTCGCACGAGTACCGGATGGTCCACGAGGACGGGCACGTGATCTGGGTGAGCGAGCAGGCCATGATCGTCCGGAACGAGCGTGGGGAGCCCTGGCTCGTCCAGGGCGTCATCTTCGACATCACCGAGCGGAAGCGAGCCGAGGAGCAGGTCGCGTACCTCGCCTACCACGACAAGCTCACCGGGCTCCCGAACCGGGCCCTCTTCGAGGAGATGCTCGAGCTCGCCCTGGCGCGGGCCCGTCGTCACGGGCTCGGGGTCGGGGTGCTGTACCTCGATCTCGACAACTTCAAGCTCGTGAACGACTCGATGGGGCACCACGTCGGGGACCAGCTGCTGGTGCAGCTCGCGGAGCGGCTGCGCGGTTGCACCCGGGAGACGGATCTCGTGGCGCGGCAGGGCGGTGACGAGTTCCTGCTCCTCCTCGCGGACCTCGAGCGCGGCATGGGCCCCGACCCGGGGGAGGACGCCGACGTCGCCGCCGCGTCGTCGGTCGCGGAGCGCGTGCGCGAGGCGCTCCGCGAGCCCTTCACGCTGGAGGGGACGGAGTTCTACGCGTCGGCCTCCATCGGCATCAGCCTCTTCCCGCGCGACGCGCAGGACGGCGAGACCCTGCTGCGCAACGCCGACACGGCGATGTACGAGGCGAAGCGGACGCACCCCGGCAGCTACGTGGTGTTCGCGCACGGCGGTCGGGATCCGAAGGAGCACCTCTCCTTCACCACGCGCCTCCGACACGCCGTGGAGCAGCGGCACTGGGTGCTCCACTACCAGCCGATCGTGGATCTGGCGGACGGGAGCGTGCACGCGGTCGAGGCCCTGATCCGGTGGCAGGAGCCGAACGGCGGGCTCGTCCCCCCAGGGGAGTTCATCCCCGTGGCGGAGGAGCTCGGGCTCATCGAGGCGATCGGGGACTGGGTCCTCGGGGAGGCGATCCGCCAGCACCTCGCCTGGCGCGAGCAGGGCCTGGAGATCCCGATCGGCCACAACCTCTCGCCCCGCGAGCTCTGGTCGCCCCGCCTCGCGGAGCGGATCCTGGAGCGCCTCCGGGAGGCGGGGCTCGGCCCGGGGGCGATCACGCTGGAGATCACGGAGTCCACGGCCATGACCGACCCCGAGCGCACCCAGCGGGTGCTCGGCGAGCTCCACGCCTGGGGGATCCCCATCGCCATCGACGACTTCGGGACCGGGTACTCGTCCCTCGCCCGCTTGAAGCACATGCCGGTCGACGTCCTCAAGATCGATCGGATGTTCGTCCGAGACGTGGACCGGGACCGGGACCTCGCCGGCATGGTCCGGGCCATGATCCAACTGGCCCAGAGCCTGGGCATGCTGCCGCTCGCCGAGGGCGTGGAGACCCCCGGCGAGTACGTGTTCCTCCGCTCCAACGGCTGCCGCTACGCCCAGGGCTTCCTCTTCGGCCGGCCGGTGCCGGCCGAAGGGATCCCCGAGCTGGTCCGCCGCGAGGGCGGGCTCGCGCCGCGGCTCGCCGCCGCCCGGTGAGCCGAACCCCGCCTCGAGGCCTCAGGCCGAGGCGGCGGTCCGCTCTTCGGGGAGCACCAGCAGGTCGTCGGCGTCCGCCGAGGGCTCGGCGGACGGCTCGAGCGGGGGCCAGTCGTACGCCTTCGGGTACAGGAGGATCGCCCGCAGGGCCTCAACCATCTCCTCGAGCTGGCGGACCAGGTCGTTCGCGCGGCACACCGCGTGCCGGAGGGCCTCGGCCTGCGCGCGAGCTTCCTCGACCGCCAGCCGGTACTGGTCCTCGTTCGAGGGGCCGACCGGCAGGCGGTCCGGAGGTAGGACCGTCATGCTCATCGCGTCTCCTCCGAACGAGATGGGGTCGCCCCCAGGATAGCCCCGGCCCGGCGCCTCGGTCCAATCGCCCAGGTCGTGGGGCTCGTTCGCTACCATGGGCGCGCCATGCGTCGGTACGAGCCGTCCGAGATCGAGCCGAAGTGGATCGAGCGCTGGGAGGCGGAGGGTCTGTACCGGGCCTCCGACGACCCGGACGATCCCCGCCCGCGCTTCTACGCCCTCGACATGTTCCCCTACCCCTCCGGCGATCTCCACATGGGGCA
>BEHO01000128.1 GCA_002898915.1 bacterium HR12 | reverse complement strand
CGCGCTCGCCGGCGTCGTCCTCGTCCTCACCGCCCTCGTGTGGTTCCGGTCGACGGACCCGCCGATCCTCGGGCCGCTCGACCGCGGATGGCGGGCGGTCGCGCTCGGGGCGCCCGGCTGGGCCGAGGTCGCGAGCCGCGCGCTGAAGGCGATCGGCTCGGGCGCCGTCATGGTCCCGGTGCGGCTCGCGGTCGCCGCCGTCCTCCTCGCCCGGCGTCGGTACCGGATGCTCGGAGCCTGGCTGCTCGGCTGGGCCCTGGCCGACGCGCTCACCTCCGTGCTGAAACCGGCGATCGGACGTCTGCGGCCGGACGGGAGCGAGGCCACGGCGTTCCCCTCCGGCCACGCCAAGTCCGCGGCCCAGGTGGCCGTGGGGCTCGCGCTCCTCGCTCGGCCGCGCCGGCGTGGGCTCGCGTGGGCGGGGGCGCTGCCCTGGGCGGGGGCCCTCGCCTGGGTGGCCGCGATGGCGCTCTCCCGGACGGTCCTGAACGAGCACTGGCTCTCCGACGTGGTCGCCGGGGCGGCCCTCGGCGCGGCGTGCGCGCTCGGGGCGTGGGCCGTGGTGGACGCGGGCCGGGAGGCTACCCCGAGCCCTGGGCCTCCCGGAACAGGCGGCGGACCTCCTCCTCGGGCGCCGTCGCCGGGTCCAGGCCCCGCTCCCGGGCGAGCGCCGTGAACCGCTCGTAGCGCTCGGCGAAGCTCCGGACGGTGCGGCGGAGGGCCGTCTCGGCGTCCACGCCGAGCGTGCGCGCGACCGCGACCACGGCCAGGAGCACCGCGCCCACGGCCTCCTCGGCCTCGTCGGGGGCCGCCCGCTCGAGCTCCGCCACCTCCTCACGGAGCGCCTCGAAGGCGCCCTCCCGGTCGCGGTGCCCGAACCCCCACCCGGCGGCGCGCCGGAGCACCTTCGCCGCTCGGGCCAGGGCCGGCAGGGTGACCGGGATGTCCTCCTCCAGCCCCCCCGGGCCGCCCTTCTCCTCGGCCTTGATGCGCTCCCAGTTCACGAGCACCTCCTCGGCCCCCGAGACCTCGACCTCGCCGAAGACGTGCGGGTGGCGGCGGATCAGCTTGCGGACGATGCCCTCGGCCACGTCGTCGACGTCGAAGGCGCCGTCGTCGGCGGCCATCTGGGCGTGGAAGACCACCTGGAGCAGGAGGTCGCCGAGCTCCTCGCGGAGGCGTTCCCGGTCGTCGGCGTCGATCGCCTCCAGGACCTCGTGGGCCTCCTCGAGCAGGTGACGGGCGAGCGAGCGGTGGGTCTGCTGGCGGTCCCAGGGACAGCCCTCCGGCCCCCGCAGCCGGGCCATCACCCGGACCAGGTCGAGGAGGCGCTCGCCGCCCCGCGAGGAGGGGACGGGGCCGGCCGGGACGTGGTCCAGCTCGTCCGTGGGCTCGGTCACGGTCCGGTGACGGACGTCGGCCCGGTGGGGCCCGCGGTGCTCGTGCTGCGGACCGGCAGCACCTCCCCGGTCTCCGGGTCGAAGCGCCCGAAGCGGGGGTTCACGGTGATCTCGGCCTCGCGCAGACGCTCGTGCATCCAGTCCGAGAAGGCCCGTCCGCTCTCCTGCTCGACGATCTGGTCGCGCACGGCCTCCAGGGGCACGAGCTCGCGCGAGATGAGCTCGATCACGTGCCAGCCGAAGCCGGTGCGGACCGGCTCGGAGATCTCCCCCGGCCGCAGCGCGAGCGCGGCCTGCACGAAGGTCGGGTCGAAGCCCGCGACGAACGCCGACTCCATCATCGGCCCGAGGCTGCCGCCGTTCGCGGCCGAACCCGGGTCCTGCGATCGCTCCGCGGCGAGGTCGGCGAAGTTCCGCGGCGTGGCACGGGCGGCGATCGCCTCGGCCTCCGCCCGATCCTCGACGAGGATGTGCGCCACCTCGAGGGTCGTGAAGGAGGCCGGGTCCTGCTCGTAGATCTCACGCACGCGCTCGTCGGTGACGGTCTCGGCGCCGATCGCCGCCCGCACCGCCTCGAACAGCAGGAGCCGCTCGGCGAGGGCCACGAGCTCCTCGCGCGTGAGGTCGGCCTCGGCGAGACGGCGGTCGAGCTCGTCGGCGCCGCCCACGGCCTGCTCCACCGCGGCGATCGCGTCGCTCACCGCCTGCGGATCGGTGCGCACGTCGTGCTCCGCCGCGTACGCCTTCACCAGCTCCTCCTGGATCAGGTTCGCCAGCGTGAGTCGGTTGCACGCCGACTCCTGCGACTCGCCCGGCGCCGGTTGCCCGCACGGCGCGCCGGAGATCCCGGTGAGGAACCCGAACATCGCGGCGTCGGCGTTGAGGCGCTCGACGGTCACCGAGCTCCCCTCGACCCGGGCGGCCGGGGCCTGCGCGCCCCCTCCGCACGCGGCGAGCGCGAGGGCGGACGCGAGCGCGAGAGCGAGCGCGGGGGAGCGGAGGGAGCGAGGGATCACGCCGGCGATGGTAACAGGGCGGCGGGCGTCCCGCCGGTGGCGAGCACCAGCGCGCGCTCGACCCATGTCGGCAGGTCGGCCGAGGGGACGCGTTCCGGCTCGAGGTTCAGGGTCGCCGTGGTCCGGTGGTAGCTGGCGCCCGGCACCCGCTCGGCCAGGTCGGCCTCGAGCGACGGGGACAGCCGGACCGGCTTGATCCGGACCTGGTCCCGGTAGGTCGAGACCTCCTCCACGCCGAGGGTCCGGCACGTCACGCGGAGCGAGGCCACGGCGAACAACGTCTCCACCTCCTCCGGCAGCTGGCCGTAGCGGTCGACGGTCTCGGCCCGGACCCGCGCTAGCTCCTCGTGGTCGGCGGCCGTCGCGATCCGCCGGTACAGCTCGAGGCGGAGCGCCTCCTGGGCCACCCACCCGGGCGGGATGAAGGCCCGGACGGGGAGGTCGATCCGGAGCTCCCGCTCCTCCGGCAGCGGCTGCCCCCGGAGCTCGGCCACCGTCTCCTGGAGGAGCCGGCAGTACGTGTCGAACCCCACCGCGGCGATGTGGCCGTGCTGCTCCGCGCCGAGGAGGTTCCCGGCGCCCCGGATCTCGAGGTCGCGCAGGGCGATCTGGAAGCCGCTCCCGAGGGCCTGGTGGCGGCTGATCGTGGCGAGGCGCTCGTGGGCCTCCTCGGTGAGCTCGCGCTGCGGGGGGAAGAAGAAGTACGCGAAGGCGCGCTCGCTGGAGCGCCCCACCCGACCGCGGAGCTGGTACATCTGCGACAGGCCGAGCAGGTGGGCGCCGTCCACGATCAGGGTGTTCGCGCTCGGCACGTCGAGGCCGGACTCGACGATCACCGTGCACACGAGCACGTCGGCCTCGCGGTCCCAGAACCGCAGCATCCGCCGCTCGAGCTCGTCCTCGTCGAGCTGCCCGTGGGCGACGACGATCCGCGCCTCCGGCACCCGCTCGGCGAGCCAGGCCGCCCGCCGATCGATCGTCGCCACCCGGTTGTGGACCCAGAACACCTGGCCCTCGCGGAGGAGCTCGCGCCGGACCGCGCCGAGGGCGAGCCCCTCGTCGTAGGGACCCACGTACGTGAGGACGGGCTGGCGGTCCTCGGGGGGCGTCTCCACCGTCGACATGTCGCGGATCCCGGTGAGGGCCATCTCCAGCGTCCGGGGGATCGGCGTGGCCGACATCGTGAGCACGTCCACCTGGGCGCGCAGCTGCTTCAGCCGCTCCTTGTGCGCCACCCCGAAGCGCTGCTCCTCGTCCACGACGACGAGCCCGAGGTCGCGGAACCGCACGTCGCGCGAGAGGAGCCGGTGGGTGCCGATCACGACGTCGATCGCGCCCCGCTCGAGGTCCTCCAGGATCCGGCGCTGCTCCGCGCGGGGGACGAAGCGCGAGAGCATGGCGACCCGCACGGGGAACGGCGCGAACCGCTCGGAGAACGTGATGAAGTGCTGCTCGGCGAGGAGCGTCGTGGGCACGAGCACCGCCACCTGCTTGCCGTCCATCACCGCCTTGAAGGCCGCCCGCACGGCGATCTCGGTCTTGCCGAACCCCACGTCCCCGCAGATCAGGCGGTCCATCGGCTTCGGCCGCTCCATGTCCGCCTTCACCTCCGCGATGGCCGTGAGCTGGTCGCCCGTCTCCTCGTGGGGGAAGGCGTCCTCCAGCTCGCGCTGCCACGGCGTGTCGGGCGAGAAGGCGTGCCCCTCGACGGCCATCCGGACCGCGTACAGGCGCACCAGCTCGCCGGCCATGTCGCGGATCGCCCGCTTCACGCGTCGGGTGGTGCGCGCCCAGTCGCTCGTCCCGAGGCGCGACAGGCGCGGGGTCTCGCCCCCCTGGTACTTGGCGAGCATCCCGACCTGATCGCTCGGGACCGAGAGGCGATCGCCCTCGGCGTACTCGAGCACCAGGTAGTCGCGCTCGGCGCCCGCCACGGCTCGCCGCTGCATCCCCACGTACCGACCGACGCCGTGCACCCGATGGACCACGTGATCGCCCGGCCGCAGCTCGTCGGCGATGGACGACGCGCGCCGATGGACCACGCGCGGCGCCGTCCGCGTGTGCCGACGCGTGCCGAACAGGTCCTCCTCCGTCGCCACCGCCAGCCGTCCCGGGGCGAACACGAACCCCCGCTCCACCCGGGCCTCGACGGCCTCGGCCCGCGCGGCGACCCGCGCGCCGACCGTCTCGCGCATCCGCTCGAGCGAGCCGTGCCCCCGGGCGACCAGGACCACCCGGAACCCGCGCTCGACGAGCTCGGCGAGGCGGGCCGCCATCTCCGGCGGGTTGCCCTGCGCCGTCCCCCAGTCCTCGAGGCCGAGGT
>BEHO01000127.1 GCA_002898915.1 bacterium HR12 | reverse complement strand
CAAGTGGGCGGCCCGCGGGCGCGAGGTGCACCTCCTCGTCCTCACGAACGGCGATCGGGGGTCGAGCGACCCCTATCGCGACCGCGCGGAGCTCGCGGCGACCCGGCGGGCGGAGACCCTCGCGGCGGCGAAGGTGCTCGGCCTCGCCGGCGCCCACGTGCTCGACATCCACGACGGCGAGCTCCAGAACACGACCGAGGTGCGCGAGATCGTCGTGCGCCGCATCCGGATCGTGCGGGCCGAGACGGTGATCACCTGCGACCCCACCGCCTGGTTCTTCGGCGAGCGGTACTACAACCACTCCGACCACCGGAAGGCGGGGGAGATCGCGCTCGACGCCGTGTTCCCGGGGGCCGGGAACCCCCACTACTTCCCGGAGCACCTCGCCGAGGGACTCGACGTCCGCGAGGTCCACGACGTGTGGCTCGGCTGGACCAACGAGCCGAACCACGTCGAGGACGTGAGCGAGCACTTCGCGACGGCCATGGCCGCCCTGGCCGAGCACCGCAGCCAGGTCGAGGACGGGATCCGCTACTTCCAGGAGGAGCTGGAGCGCGAGGCGCGCGAGGCCGGCGCGGAGATCGGGGTGGCGCTCGCCGAGCGGTTCCGGGTGCTGGACCTCTCCTAGCCCGGGGTCCTAGCCCGGGGCCGGCGGTGGGGAGCCCCCGTCGAGGCTCGATCAGGGCTTGACGCCGACGGCGATCAGCACGTCCCGGAAGTCGAGGACGGGATCGGCGAAGCGCGCGACGAACGTCTCGCGAGCCCGGGCGAGGAAGGAGGCCCAGGCCGTCTCGCCGAGCATGGAGCGGACGAAGCGTCCCGTGGCCCACGTGCCGAGCCCGTCCACGTACTCGTCGAGGCCGTAGCGGAAGCGGTAGGAGCGGCGCTCGACCCGCACCTGGCGGAGCCCCGCCCGGCCGAGGGCCTCCGCGATCGCGTCCGGGCGGCGGAACCGGTCGCGCCAGGGGATCGCGTCGGAGAGCGCGGCCTCGAGCACCGGGCGCGGCACCACCGACCACACCAGCTCCAGCCAGGTCGCGGTGAGCTCGTCCCCTCCGTCCGCCCAGGCCGTGAGGGCGAGTCTGCCGCCGGGGCGGAGCACGCGGACCAGGTCGTGGAGGGCGGTCTCGTACTCCGTGAAGTGCGCGAGGACGAAGTTGCCGATGACCGCGTCGAAGGACCCGTCCCGGAAGGGCAGGTCGATGGCGGCGGCGGCGATCGTGCGCACCTCCGGCCGGACCCGGCGCGCGACGGCCAGCATCCCGAGGGAGGGATCGACGCCGATGACCCCCGCCGGGTCGCCCGTGACCGTCGCGGCCTCGGCCGCCGCGACCCCGGTGCCGGTGCCGGCGTCGAGGACCCGGTCGCCGGGGCGGATCTCGGCCGCTCGGACGAGGTCGCGGGCCGGCTCGACCAGGCGTGGCGCGTGCACCCGCTCGTAGGTCTCGGCCACCGCGTCGTAGGAGCGCCAGTCGGACATCTCCGACCAGGGTACCGGCCCGCGCTGGCCCGCTACGCTTGGGGGCGATGGAGGGACCGGCCGCCGTGACGGCGCTCGTCCTCGCCGAGACCGCGGCGGGGACGCTCGCGCTCCTCTACCTCACCCCGGTGTGGCGCGAGGTGCGTCGCGGCTTCTTCGTGCTGACCGGCTCGGTGGCGCTCGTCCTCGCCCTCGCCGCCTGGTTCTCGGCCCGGGCGGGGCTCGTGGCCGGGGACCCCGCCGGCACGTGGGCCGTGCGCCTCGCCGGGATCCTCGCGCTCGTCACGGCGGGCTGGCTCGCCCTCCTGCTCCTCGGGCGACCCACGGCGGCGCGGGGCGTCGGGTTCGCCTCGGTGGCCGTGTCCCTCGCGCTCCTCGTGGCGATGGCGGGGACGGCCGAGGGACCCCCGGTCCTCGCGGCGTTCCAGCTCCTCGCGGGCGCGGCGTTCCTCGGAGCGGTCATGGCCGGGCTCCTGCTCGGGCACTGGTACCTCACGGACCGGAGGCTCTCGCGGACCCCGATCCGCCGGTACGCGGCGGTGCTCCTCGGGGCGGTGGCCCTGGAGGCGGTCGCGGTCGTCTCGGCGGGCTTCGGGCCGAGCGGGGACGTGGCGAGCGTGAACCCCCTGCTCACCTCGATCGGGCTCGCCTCCTGGATCGCGCTCGGCATGGTGGGGACCACGGCGCTCATCGCGGTCCTCATCCACGCGGCGCTGCGGGGCGAGCGTTCGTCGGCGGTCCAGGCGGCGACCGGCTTCTTCTACCTCGCGGTCATCACCGGGATGACGGCCGAGCTCGCCGCCAAGGTCCGGTTCCTCCCCTGAGCCCATGGTCGCCGCGCTCCTCGTGCTCGGGACGGTGGCGGTGGCGGCGGCGTGGGGACGGGCGGTCCGGCGCGGCGCGAGCGTGTGGCGGACCCTGGCCCCGCTGCTCGTGGCCCTCGGGGCGCTCGCGCTCGCCACGGGGCGGGTCCGCGGGGCGGCGGGCGTCGAGGAGGGGCGGGCCATCGGCGTGGGGCTCGCGGGCGGGCTGGGGTCGTACGCGGCGACCCGCGTCATCCTCGGCCTCGTCGGGCCCCGGTGGCCTGCCCTCGCAGCGCACGCACGCGCGGCGTACGCGCGGGGCGCGGCGCTCCCTCGCTGGGCGGCGGTGGCCGTCTCGGCGGCCCTGGTCGCTCCGGGGGAGGAGCTGTTCTTCCGCGGCCTCCTGCTCCCCGAGCTCGAGCGGGCCCTCGGGCGCGGCGTGGGCGCGGCGACGCTCGCCTGGGTCGTCGCGGTGGTCGCCAACGCTCCGAGCGGCAACGTCGCGATCGTGGCGGCGGCCGCGGTCGGGGGCGCCCTGTGGGTGGCGCTCGCCGTCTGGTCGGGTGGCGTGCTCGCCCCGATCGTCTGTCACGCGCTGTGGACGGGGCTCATGCTCGCCGCGCCGCCGCCCGTGCCCGAGGCCGGAGCGGGGGGTGCCTCGTGAGCGCGCTGCCGGCGAGCGTCGAGGCGATCCTGGACCGAGGCGAGCTCTGCTACGTGGCCGCGAACGCGCGCCACGGCCCGCACGTCACCCCCACGGTCTTCGCCCTCGCGGCCGGGCGCGTGTGGGTGACCACGTCCCGCGCCTCGGTCAAGGCCCGAGCCTGGCGGGCCGATCCCCGCGCCGCCGGGCTCGTGCGCGTGGGCGAGGTGGCCCTGTCGTTCGCGGGCTCGGTCCGCACCTACGACGCCCTGGAGGTCGAGGCGCTGCTGCCGAACCTGCTCGACGCCCCCGTCCTCGCCCTGGCGTGGGTCCGGTTCGCGCGGAAGAACGCCCGGTTCTTCGCCGGGTACGCGCTCGACGCGCACCACGTGCCGCTGGCGTGGACGCCGCCGGCCCGCGTCTTCACCGCGATCGAGATCGAGCGCGCCGCGATCGTGGGTCCGGAGGGCGTGGCCGAGACCTTCGGAGCGTGGCCGAGGCGGACCGCGTCGATGCGTCGCTTCCGCGCCACGCGGGGGCCGGTCCCGATCCTCGAGGCGCTGCCGGAGGACGTCCGCGAGCCGCTCGGGGAGGTCGGGCACGGCGCGCTCGCGCTGGAGGGCGAGCACGGACTCGCCGTGCTGCCCGTGGGCTGGGTCGCGGAGCGGGGGAGCCTGTACGCCGCGGCGGCGCGAGAGACCCTCGCGCTCGCCGGGGCGGAGCGCCCCCGGGTCCCCGCGGCCCTGGCGATGGACCGGGCCTCCTGGTGGCGCGCCCGGCACATGGTCGGGGCGATGGTGCGGGGCGAGGCGGATCTCGCCGTCGTCGCCGAGCTCACCTCGGGCGTGCGCTCGGCGACGACGATCGCGCGGGCGGCCGGCGTCGCCGACGACGCCGCCGTGGCGCGCATGCTGCCCGAGCGCGTCGTGTGGTGGCGCGGCTGGACGAGCGGAACGGTGGCCGTGCCGTGACCGTCGTCGACGTCCTCGTCGAGGTCGACGCGCCACCCGAGCGGGTGTGGGCGGTCGTGTCCGATCCCCGGCGCCTCTCGCACTGGGACCGGCACGTCGAGTCGGTGGACGGGGTGCCCGCCACCGGGCTGGCCGAAGGGGTGCGGTACACGACGATCATGCGGTTCCTCGCCGTGCGCGGCCGGGTGGAGGCGGAGGTGCTCGAGCTCGATCCGCCCCACCGCGCCGTGGTCGCGCTCCGGGGGCTGATCGACGGGGTGGTGACGACCACGGTCGAGCCGCTCCCCGGCGGCCGGAGCCTGCTCAAGCACGTCGTGGACTACCACTTCCGGGGCGGCGCCCTCGGGGACCTCGTGGCGCGGAGCCTCGCGCTCCTCGGGGGGGCGCAGCACGTGCTGCGCCGCGGGACGCTGGCGCAGAAACGGGAGATCGAGCGGAGCGGCTAGTCGCGCTCCTCGAGGGCGCGCCGCAAGGCCCGGCGCTCGGCGCGGCTGGGGCGGCCGGCGAGCCACCCCACGAGGAAGCCCAGGAGGGCCGAGACCGCGATCACCGTGACCACCCGAGCCCGGCCCGTGAAGAGCAGGAAGTTCACCTCCACGGGTCGGAAGTTGGCCGCGGCGAAGGCCACGAGGACCCCTGCCGCGAGGGCCGCCGCGACGAGCTTCGCGCCCCTCGCCGCGGAGCGCCGATCGCGTCCGCCCTCGGCCCGCGTCCCCGCCTCCAGCTCCGCGCCGGGATCGAACCCCTTCGCCATCTCGCCCTCCCCGGGTCCTCCGGGGCATCCTCGCACGCGTCGCCTACGATGGGCCACCGTGGACCTGCGACGGGCGGCCCGCGCGATCGGCCTCGGCGCCTCGGCGCTGGCGG
>BEHO01000126.1 GCA_002898915.1 bacterium HR12 | reverse complement strand
GGGCGCTCGCGCTCGTGAACGGGCGCGTCTACACGGCCGACGCACGGGGCACCCGCGCGAGCGCGGTGGGCGTGGTCGGCGAGCGGATCGCGGTCGTCGGCTCGGACGAGGAAGTGCTCCGCGCGCTCCCCGACGCGGAGCGGCTCGACCTCGGCGGGCGGACGGTGCTGCCGGGGTTCATCGACGCCCACAACCACTTCCTCGCCACCGGGGAGTCCCTCGGCTGGCTCGACGTCCGCTACCCCGGCGTGGCGAGCGTCGAGGACCTCGTCGCCGTCGTCGCCGAGGCCGCCGCGCGGACCCCGGCCGGCGCGTGGATCCGCGCCTTCGGGTTCGACCACGCGAAGTACGAGCGCGAGCCGACGCGGTGGGACCTCGACCGGGCCACCTCGGAGCACCCCGTCGCGATCCTCCACGTCTCCGGGCACCACGTGCTCGTGAACAGCGTCGTGCTCGCGGCGCGGGGCGTGGACGACGAGACGCCGGACCCCGAGGGCGGACGCCTCGTCCGCGACGAGCGGGGCCGCGTCACCGGCCTCTGCCTGGACGCGGCGTGCCAGCTCGTCCAGCCGGTGGCCGTGGACATCGGCTCGCACGGCCCGAACTTCCACACCGAGGCGCCCCTCCCGGAACTCGTCGAGGCCGTGGAGCGGGCCGGGCGGGCGTACCTCGCGGCCGTCCTCACCACGGTGTGCGACGCGCAGGTCACGCGGCGCGAGCTCGGGGCCTACCGCGAGGCCCGCCGCCTCGGCCGCCTCCTCCTGCGGACCGTGTGCATGCCCCTCTCCAACCAGCTCGAGACCTACGCCGAGATCGGCCTCGCCGGCCCCTTCGGCGACGACCGCCTCTGGATCGGGCCGCTGAAGCTCTACGCCGACGGCTCCCTGATCGGCGGGACGGCGGCCTTCACCGAGCCCTACGGCGAGCACGGCGAGTTCCCCGGGTCCCTCTACCACGCGCCCGAGGAGCTCGAGCGGCTCATCGTGCGCGCGCACGAGCTCGGCTGGCGGGTCGGGGTCCACACCCAGGGGGACCGGGCGATGGAGATCGTGGTGGGCGCGTTCGAGGCGGCGCACCGGGCGCATCCCCGCGAGGACCCCCGGTTCCGGATCGAGCACGCCGGGTACCCCACCCCCGAGCAGCTCCGGCGGATGGCGGCGCTCGGCGTCGTGACGATCAACCAGCCCCGCTACCTGGTCGACAGCGGCGACGAGTTCCTCCGGCGCCTCGGCGAGCGCGCCCATCGGCTGCAGCCGCTCCGCGAGGAGCTCGCGCTCGGGATGCGCGTCGTGCTGAGCAGCGACGCCGACGTCGCCTCCTACCGGCCCCTGGACACGATCGCGGCGGCCGTGTCGCGCCGGACGCTCGCGGGCCGGCCGATCGGCGCGGATCAGGCCCTCACGGTGGAGGAGGCGATCCGGGCCCACACCATCGAGGCCGCGTACGCGATCGGCGCCGAGGACCGGCTCGGCTCCATCGCGCCGGGCAAGCTCGCCGACCTCGTGCTCCTGGACGGCGACCCCTTCGCCGCGTCCCCGGAGGGCATCGCGGACATCCCCGTCCGGATGACCATCCTCGACGGGCGGATCGCGTTCTCCGCGGAGGACTGACGTCGGCCGCCTCGAGCGCCGGGGCGGGGACGGCAGCGGCCGCGCCCGGGCGGGGCGACCGAGGGATGGCGGAGGCGGCGTGATTCGAACACGCGAGGGCCGGTCAAGGCCCTAACCGCTTTCGAGGCGGTCCCGTTCGTCCGCTCCGGCACGCCTCCGCGGCCGAGTGTAGCAGCGGGCCAGCGATGGGTCCCCCGCCCGACCGCCCTCAGCGACGCTCGCGGAAGAAGGCGCGGAGGAGCTCGGCGCACTCCTCCTCGAGCACCCCGGCGGTGATCTCCACCGCGTGGTTCAGGCGCGGGTCCTGCACCAGGTTGCCGAGGGAGCCGGCGAAGCCCGCCTTGGGGTCGGCCGCCCCGTAGACGAGCCGGTCGATCCGGGCGAGCACGAGGGCCCCCGCGCACATCGCGCACGGCTCGAGGGTCACGTAGATCGTGCAGCCCTCCAGGTGCCACGAGCCGACCGCCGCCGCGGCCTGCCGGAGGGCGAGGATCTCGGCGTGGGCGGTGGGGTCCTGCTCCCGCTCGCGCGCGTTCCCCGCCCGAGCGAGCACCCGCTCGCCCCGCGCGACCACCGCGCCCACCGGCACGTCCCCCGCCTCGGCGGCATCCCGGGCGTCCTCCAACGCCAGGGCCATCATCCGCGCATCGAGGAGCTCGTCCACGGTGCGGCAAGCCTACGCGAGGACGCCCTCGGGTCGACACCGGTGGCTCCGCTGTCGCAGACTCCCGCCCGTGGCGACCGCGACGCGGCCCGGTGGGACCCCCCTCGCGCCGGTGACGATGCGCGACCTGCTCGCCATGCCGCACCTCGGGCTGACCCTCGTGGCCGGGGCCTCCGGGCTCGATCGACCCGTGCGCTGGGCGCACGTGTGCGAGCTCGAGGACCCCGTGCCCTGGCTCGAGGGCTGGGAGCTCGTGATGACCACCGGGATCGGCGTGCCGCGCGAGCCCGAGCGCCAGCGCGCCTACGTGGAGCGCATGGCGGCGGCCCAGATCGCGGGGCTCGCGATCTCCCAGGACCTCCTGGCGCCGCCCCTCTCGGACGAGCTCCGGGAGGCCGCGGACCGGACGGCCTTCCCCGTGGTGGAGGTCTCGATCGAGGTGCCCTTCGTGGCCCTCGCCCGGACGGTGGCCGCGGCGAACACGGAGGGGGCCCAGCGACGCCTCGTCACGCACCTCGGCATCTTCGACACGCTCCGGGCGGCCACGGCGGAGGGCGCGCCCTTCCCCGAGCTGCTGCGCCGGATGGAGGAGCTCGCCGGGTACCGCCTGCACCTCTGCTCGCCCACGGGTCACCCGATCCTGGAGGGCGTACCGGCGCCGCCGGAGGAGGTGGTCCGGCGCCACCTGCCTCGCCGCCGCGGACAGCCTCCCGGCATCCCCGGGGGGTACATCGTCACCATCCCCCTCGTCGAGCGCACGGCCGGGCTCCTCGTCGCGCTGGAGCGCGAGGACGCCGAACCGGCCGGCCTCACCGCCGTCCAGCACATCGCCACGGTGGTGGCCCTGGAGCTCGCCAACCGCGAGCGGGAGCGTGAGGTCCTCCGGCGCGTCGGGGCCGAGACCCTCGCCGAGCTCCTCGCCGGGGCGATCGACCCCTCCGCGGCTCGAACCCGGCTCGCCTTCGCCGGGCTCGACCCCGAGCGCGAGCTCGTGCTGGCCGCCATCGAGGCAGGGACGGACGACACCGCCGTGCACCGGGGCCTGGCCGACCGCGCCATCGCCCATCTCCTCCTCCCTCAGCGCGAGCTCTACCTGCTCCTCCAGGCCGACGCCGTGGGTCGCGCCCTGCCCGCCCTGGAGGGCTCGGCCGTCGGCCTGAGCCTGCCGTTCGGGATCGCCGACGGTCTAGCCGAGGCCAGGCGGCAGGCGCTCTGGGCCCTGGCCCGCGCCCGGGACCGCTCCGAACTCGTCGCCCGCTTCCCCGAGCGCGCCGAGAGCGCCTGGCTGCCGACGGAGCCGGCGGCCCTCGAGGCCCTGGTGCGACGGGTCCTCGGGCCCGTGATCGAAGCGGACCGGCGGCGGGGCACCGAGCTCGTCCGCTCGCTCCGGGTCTGGCTGGAGCACGACCGGCGGACGGAGCGGGCCGCGCGCCACCTCCTCGTCCACAAGCACACCCTGGCGTACCGCCTGAAGCGCGTCGAGCAGCTCACCGGGCGCAGCCTGACGAGGACCGGCGACCTCGCCGACCTGTGGCTCGCTCTCCGGGCCCTGGACGTGCTGGGTCGCGACGTGCTCGACGGTTGAGCGTTGGCCGCCAACACGAACGCGGACCTCGGTTTCATGTCAGCGGCCCATTGACGCCCCGGCCGGTGTGACGTAGGTATGGCCGCACGTGACGAGGGGAAGGGGAGGACGCATGCGTCGGACGATCGTGGTCGCGGTGGCGAGCGCGCTCGCGCTCGTGGGGGTCGCCTGCGGCGGGGGCGGCGGTGGAGACGGAGGAGGCCCGACGGAGCTCAACGCGCTCGTGTGGTGCGACCACACCGACCCCGAGCTGCTCCGTCCCTTCGAGGAGGCGAACGACGTCAAGGTCAACGTGAAGGACTACGAGGGGACCGGCGTCGCCCTCGGGATCCTCGAGCAGTCCCAGCCCGGTGACTGGGACGTGTTCGTGGTGGACTCCGTGGACGTGCCGCGGGTGGCGAAGGCCGGGTGGCTCGCGGAGCTGAACCCCGACGACTTCCCCTGGGACGACTTCTTCCCCGCGGTCCGGATGCCGGAGATGCACTACGTGGACGGCAAGCTCTACGCGGTGCCCGAGAAGTTCGGCTACAACGTGATCTCCTACAACGGGGAGAAGGTCGACCCCGAGGACATGCGGGACCTGGAGTCCCTGTGGGACCCGAAGTACAAGGGCCGCATCGCGATCTACGACTACTACATCCCGCTCATGGAGCTCGTCGCGATCTCCCTCGGGATGGAGCCCTCCGAGATCACCCAGGACGACCTGCCGGCGATCGCCGGGCGTCTGGCCGCCCTGAAGGAGCAGGCCGCGCTCACGGGCGACGTGGTGACCGCGCAGGCGGCGCTCGCCACGGGTGAGGTGGACATCATCGTGGGCGGCGGCGAGTTCGTGACGGCCGGCCTCGAGGCCGAGAACCCGGCGCTCGACTGGGTCCTGCCCGACCAGGGCGGCATCCGCTGGCAGCAGGCG
>BEHO01000125.1 GCA_002898915.1 bacterium HR12 | reverse complement strand
GCCATCGACCTACGCTTGGGTTTCGCCATCGGGAGCGACTCTACCAACGGCGCCCCGCCGGGCCCGGGCCGATAGACCCGCCAGGTACCCGGCCATCTTGGCCACGTCGAGGAAGGCCGTGAGGGCGGGCACGGCGAGGAACGCCGCCGCGCGCTCGGCGGGTTCGGGGAACGCCCGCGCCGCGCGCGCCAGGGGCGCGCGGGCGTAGGCGGCCGCGCCCACCAGGGTCGCGAGCTTGCGGAGCCGTCCGCGCGAGGCCCACGCGTAGAGGGCTCCGCCGTAGACGCCGAAGCGGAGGGCGTGGCGCGCGGGGTGCATCCCGGCGATCGCGTCCCCCCGCGCGTACCGGAAGTACTGCACGAACGTGGACCGCAGGTCGGGGCGGAGGTGCCAGCGGACCACGGCGTCCCGGGCCAGGCGCATGTCGAGACCGAGCTCCCGGAAGCGGTGGTCCACGTACATGTCCTCCCCGATCTCGAGCCACTCGGGGTAGCCGCCGACCGCCTCGATCGCGCTGCGGCGGAACGCGATCGAGCGCGAGGACGGCATGAACGTGGCCTCGTCCCACTCGGCGGGGTCGGGGAGGTTCACGGCCGCCAGGCAGCGGTGGAAGAAGGTCTCGGCGACGGGCCGGTAGGCGCCCATCGCGACGTCGGCGCCCTCCTCGATCGGGACGAGGAGCCGCTCGAGCCAGGCTGGCTCGAGCTCGCAGTCCGCGTCGGTGACGGCGATCACGTCGTGGGTGGCGGCGGCGATGGCTACGTTGCGCCCGCGGGCGATCGACGCTCCGGGCTCGACGATGAGCCGGATGCCCTCGGCCCGGCGGAGCACCTCCAGGGTGCCGTCCGTCGAGCCGCCGTCGACGACGATCACCTCGTCGGGCGCTCGGGTCTGCGCGGCGAGGCTGGCGAGGAAGCCCTCGATGCGTTCGCGCGCGTCGAGGACGGTGGTGACGAGGGAGACCTTCACCGCGCGAGCACCTCCCGGTAGACCTGGAGCGTGCGGCGGGCGGTCTCCTCCCACGAGAAGCGGGCGGCCCGCTCCCGGCCCGCCGCCGCCAGCCGCTCGGCGAGATCGGTGTCGGTGAGGACGCGGCACAGGGCCTCGGCGATCTCGCTCACCGAACGGGGGTCCACACCCAGAGCGGCGTCGCCCGCGACCTCGGGGAGGGACGACGTGCGCGAGGTGATGGTCGGCACGCTCCGGGCCATCGCCTCGACCACCGGCAGCCCGAAACCCTCGTGGAGCGAGGGGTAGCAGAAGGCGCTCGCGCCACGGTACAGCGCGTCCAGGTCCTCCTCCGGCAGGGGGCCGGTGAGCACGATCTCGCCCGGGCCCGGGAGGGCGATCTCCCGGAGCAGGGGCTCGTGCCCCCAGCCGAGCGGCCCGGCCAGCACCAGTGCGTGGGGGAGGTCGCCGCCGGCGATCCGCCGGTACGCCCGCACGAGGCGGACGAGGTTCTTCCGCGGTTCCAGGGTCCCCACGTAGAGCACGTACGGCGCGCGGATCCTGAGGCGCTGGAGCACGCGATCGATCTGCCGCTCGCCCTCCGGGAGCACGGCCGCGAGGGGCGTGACGTGGACCCTCCCGGGGTCGACCCGGGTCCGCGCCACGAGATCCTCGGCGGTAGCGCGCGACGGCGTGAGGATCGCGTCGGCACGCCGGACGGCCGCCCGGAGCCCGAGCCGGTAGAGCGCTCGCCAGGTGGGCGAGAACATGCGGGAGAACCGGAGGAAGGCGAAGTCGTGGACGGTGGCGACGAGCCGCTGGCCGGGCGCCCGAGGAGGGATGGCCGCGTGGTTCGTCGCGTGCACGAGCTCCACGGCTCGGAGCGACGGGGGCAACGACGGCCTCCCGAGCAGGTCCCAGGCGGGGTAGAGGGCCCGGATCGACCACCGCAGCTCCTCGACGCGGTAGCCCGCGAGCCAGGGCTCGGGCGGCTCGCGATCCGAGAACCGGGCGCGGAACGGCACGATCCGGAGCTCGGGGTCCGAGCGGGCGAGCGCGGGGACGAGGTGCCGCACGTAGGTCCCGATCCCGCCCGGCGCGGCGAACCACAGCTGATCCACGTGGATCGCGACCGCGGTCATCGCGAGGCCTCGATGCAGGTGACCCCCTCCGGCCCCACGGTGGCGGCGTGCTCCGTCCCCGGGTCCAGGTCCAGCCGGTCGCCCGGACGGAGCTCGAGGTCGCCGTCCGCGGTGTGGAACACGATGGAGCCCGCGAGGCAGAAGAGGACCTTGTGGTACCCGTGCGCGTGTCGGCCGTACCGGTCGCCCGGCGCGTTGGACCACGTGCGCGGGGCGGTGCACCCCTCCGCCGCGAAGGCGGCGAGGGCCGCCGCTCGATCCGAGATCGCCGCCGGGGTCCTGCGCGCGGTCACGATCCTCAGCGCGCGTCGCCCCGCCCGGCGAGGGGAGGGACGCCCGGTCGGGCGAAGGGATGGCGCAGGGTCGTGCCCCACGGCTCGTCCGCGTACCGGCGCGCCTGGAGCGCGCAGAGCCCCGTCGCCTCGAGGCGTCCGGCGAGGACCCAGGGGCTCGGGTGGGGGCTCTCCCGGAGCAGGTAGCGCTCGAGGGCGGTGATGATGGCCCGCTCCTCCTCGGGGCTCAGGCCCTCGGGGAGCTCGAACCGGCGCTCCTCCCTCACGGTCCCACCGTCACAGCGGGATGTTCCCGTGCTTGCGGGCCGGCACCGCCTCGCGCTTCGTGGCGAGCATGCGCAGGGCTCGGATGAGCCGCGGTCGCGTCTCGGCCGGCTCGATGACGTCGTCGACGAACCCGCGCTCCGCCGCCACGTACGGGTTCGCGAAGCGCCGCTGGTACTCGGCGATCAGCTCCTCGCGCCGCCGCGCGGGGTCCTCGGCCTTCTCGATCTCCTTGCGGAAGATCACGTTGACCGCCCCCTCGGGGCCCATGACGGCGATCTCCGCGGTGGGCCAGGCGAACGAGACGTCGGCCCGCAGGTGCTTGGAGTTCATGACGAGGTAGGCGCCGCCGTAGGCCTTGCGGGTGATCACGGTCATGCGGGGCACGGTCGCCTCGGCGAACGCGTACAGGAGCTTCGCGCCGTGGCGGATGATGCCGCCGAACTCCTGCTCCTTGCCGGGCAGGAACCCCGGCACGTCCACGAACGTGAGCAGGGGGATGTTGAACGCGTCGCAGAAGCGGACGAACCGCGAGGCCTTCTCGCTGGAGTCGATGTCGAGGGTGCCCGCGAGGACCTTGGGCTGGTTCGCCACGACGCCGACGGTGCGGCCGTCCAGGCGCGCGAACCCGGTGACGATGTTCATGGCCCAGAACGGGAAGACCTCGAAGAAGTCCCCGTCGTCGACCACCCGCCGGATCACCTCGTGCATGTCGTACGGCTCCTTCGGCGAGTCCGGCACGAGGTGCGTGAGCCCCTCGTCCCGGCGCTCGGGGTCGTCGACGACGGCGTACGCCGGCGGGTCCTCCAGGTTGTTCGAGGGCAGGTACGAGAGGAGGTGGCGGACCATCGCCAGGCACTCCTCCTCGTCCTGGGCCACGAAGGACGCGACGCCGGAGCGGCTGGCGTGGGTCATGGCCCCGCCGAGCTCCTCGAAGGAGACCTCCTCGCCCGTCACCGCCCGGATGACCTCGGGGCCGGTGATGAACATGTGCGAGGTCTCGCGGACCATGAACGTGAAATCCGTGATGGCCGGCGAGTAGACGGCGCCGCCCGCGCAGGGGCCCATGATCACGCTGATCTGGGGGATCACCCCGCTCGCCCGGACGTTGCGCTCGAAGATGTACCCGTAGCCGGCGAGGCTCGCCGCCCCCTCCTGGATCCGGGCCCCTCCGGAGTCGTTGATCTGGATGAAGGGCGCGCCGGTGGAGAGGGCGAGGTCCTGGACCTTGCAGATCTTCTGGGCGTGGGCCTCCCCCAAGGACCCGCCGAACACGCTGAAGTCCTGGCTCGCCACGAACACGCGACGGCCGTCGATCGTGCCGTAGCCGGTGACGACGCCGTCGCCGGGCGGTCGGTTGCGGTCCATCCCGAAATCGTGCGAGCGGTGGACGACGAAGGGGTCGGTCTCGACGAAGGATCCGCGGTCGAGGAGGAGGTCGAGACGCTCGCGCGCCGTGAGCTTGCCCTTCTCGTGCTGCCGGCGGACGGCCTCCTTGCGGCGCTCGTCGAGGAGGGCGGCCTTGCGGCGGCGCAGCTCCTCGATCCGCTCCTCGACGGTCGGGCCGGAGGGGAGCTCGGTGGTGGCCATGGTCCTCGGAGTCTACGGCCGACCGTCCGCCCGTGTCCGACGGTGGGGCTACCATCCGGCCGTGGAGACGCCCGAGCTCACGCCGGCGCAGCGGCGCACCCTGGAGGAGCTGATCGGCGTCCGGGACCGCCCCCGGTTCCCGGGGGATCTCGTGCCGCGCGTGCGGGAGCGGATCGAGGCGGCCGTCCTCGCGTCGGACCTCCCGGAGCCGCTCTGGCTCGGCAAGTCGAGCCTCTCGGACCTCGACCGCTGCCCCGGGCTGTTCGACGCCGTGCGCTCGGGGGAGCGGGCGCCTTTCGCGTACACGGACCGGTTCGCGTCGGGGCGCCTCCTCCACAAGGCGATCGAGCTCGAGGTCGCCGGCCGGACCGAGCGGGACCCCCACGCGCTCGCCGAGGCCGCCGCGGAGCGGCTCCTCGAGGACGACGCGTTCGCCGCGTACTGGGGGGAGCTGGACGAGCTCGGGCGGGACGAGCTGCTGATGAAGGCGGTCAGGGCGCTCGAGCTGTTCCGCAGCAGCATGCCCCCGCTCGGT
>BEHO01000124.1 GCA_002898915.1 bacterium HR12 | reverse complement strand
GGCTGCCCATCGTGCACCGGCACGGGGACGGGTGGGCCGAGCGCGGGACCGAGCCGGTGCGCCTCGCCCTCCACGGCGGCGGCGACGCCCACGAGCCGGGCGGGACGGTCTGCCTGGAGGTCGAGGACCTCGATGAGGCGCGGTTCGCGCTCGAGCTCCGGGGGGTCGTCTTCGACCGCGCCGCGGGGGAGGTCGAGGGGGTGGCGCGCTTCGTCTCCTTCGCCGACCCCGACGGCAACCGGCTCCAGCTCATCGAGCGGTACGGGGAGCACTGAGGGACGAGGCGAGGGGCCCGCGTATGCTGCCCCGATGAGCGAGGCCACGTGCGTCCGGTGCGGCGCGGCGCTGCCCGTCGGGGCGCGCTTCTGTCCCGGGTGCGGATCCCCCGTCGGGGCGCCCCCACCCGAGGAGCGCAAGATCGTCACGGTGGTCTTCGCCGACCTCGTCGGCTCGACGGAGCTCGCGGCGCGCCTGGACCCCGAACGGTACCGGGAGGTCCTCGCGACCTACTACCGGACGGTCTCGGAGGTGCTGGAGTCGCTCCGCGGCCGCGCCTACGACCTCGCGGGGGACGCCGTGGTGGGGGTGTTCGGGATCCCGCACGCCCACGACGACGACGCCGTCCGGGCCGTCCGTGCCGGCCTCGAGCTCGTCGGTCGCGTGGAGCGGATCTCGGAGCGTCTCGGGCTGCCGGTGCCCCTCCGCGTGCGCGTCGGCATCAACACCGGCCCGGTGGCGATCGGCTCCGAGGGAGCCGAGCACGGCCTCCTGTTCGGGGCGACGGTGAACCTCGCGGCCCGGCTCCAGGAGGCCGCCGAGCCCGGGACCGTCCTCGTCGGCGAGACGACCTGGATGCTCACGCGCGACCAGGTGACCTTCGGGGAGCCGGTGCGCGTCCACGCCAAGGGCTTCGAGGACACCGCGACGGCGTGGCCGGCCCTCGGGCTCGCGCCCCGCGGCGCGCGGCGCACGATCCCCCTCGTCGACCGCCGGCGCGAGCTGCGCCTGCTCGAGGACGCCTTCGAGAGCGTCCGGGAGACCTCCCGGGCCCACCTGGTCACGCTGCTCGGGGAGCCGGGGGTCGGCAAGAGCCGCGTGGCGGAGGAGTTCCTCCGCCGGCTCCCCGCGGAGGTCACGGTGCTCGTGGGTCGGGCGAGCCCGTTCGGCGAGGACGTGGCCTTCGCGCCCCTTGCGCAGATGCTCCTCGATCTCGTGGGCGAGGAGGCGGGGGCGCCCGAGGAACACCTGCGAGCTCGGCTCCGACAGCTGGTCGAGCGCTGCTGCCCGGACGATGACGTTCCCGCGCTCGTGGAGCGCCTGGGGATCGCGCTCGGGCTCGGGACGCCGGGCAGGGAGGAGGGGCGCTACCGCGTGGGGGAGCTGCGGGCGGGCCTGCACGGCCTGCTCTCGGGCCTCGCGCGGAGGGGCCCGGTCGTGCTCGTGCTCGAGGACGCGCACCTGGCCGAACCGGGGCTCCTCGACCTCATCGAGGAGCTCGTGCGCTCCGCGCGGCGGATCCCCCTGCTCGTGCTGTGCGTCGCGCGGTACGACCTGCTCGACACCCGACCGGGCTGGGGCGGGGGCCTCGGCGACTCGCTGAACCTGTACCTGGAGCCGCTCGCGGACCCGGACGCCACGGAGCTCGCGCTGCAGGCCGGGGAGGGGTTGGATCGCGAGGTCGCGGAGTCCGTCGCCCGGCACGCCGGCGGCAACCCCTTCTTCATCGTCGAGACCACGGGCATGCTCCGGCACGCCGGCGGCGCCGGTCTGCCGGCCTCGGATACCGGGCCCATCCCGGTGACGCTGCTGCCCCCCACCGTCCAGGCGGTGGTCGCGGCCCGCATCGACCACCTGCCGCCCGCCGCCCGCGACCTCGTCCGGAAGGCGTCGGTGTTCCCGCGGGCCACGTTCCACGTGGAGGAGCTGTCCCTCGTCGCCGAACCGGGGGAGGATCTCGGGGCCCTCCTCGAGATGCTCGAGGACGAGGAGCTCATCGTCCGGGATGAGCACCGTCCGGGTGTGTACCGGTTCCGCCACGGGATCGTGCGGGACGTGGCCTACGACTCGCTGCCGAAGCGCGAGCGCAAGCGGCTGCACCTCCGGGTCGCGAGCGCCCTGGCGGAGGACGAGCGGACCGCCGGTCGGTACCCGCGCTCCATCGCCTACCACCTGGAGCAGGCGGCGAAGGCGGCCCTCGACCTGGATCCGAACGACCGGGAGCTCGCGGAGCGCGCGGTGGAGGCCCTCACGCACGCCGTGGACCTCGCGATGTGGGCCTCGGAGGCGGGACCCGCGGCGGACCTGTACGAGCGCGCCCTCGCCCTCGCCGGGCCCGAGCGGACCTGGGGCCTCTCGGAGGCGGTCGTCCTCGCGAACCTCGGCGAGGCCCGCTACTGGCTGGGCGATTTCGAGGGGGCCGTGGGGCCGCTGCGCCGGGCGCTCGAGCTCGGCGGCGACGACCCCCGGGTCCTGGCGCACGCGTGCCGGTTCCTCGGCGACATCGAGCTCTCCATCCACGGCGACCGGGAGCGGGCCGCCGAGCTCTTCGATCGGGCGCTCGCCGCCGCCCGCGAGCTCGGGGATCCCTGGACGCTCGCGCGGACCATGCTCGTCGCGGCGTGGGCCCCGTACTGGGCGGGGGAGATGGATCGGGCGCGGGAGATGTTCGAGGAGGCCCTGACCGTGGCGCGGTCCAACCCCGAGGGGGACCCCTGGGCGGAGGCACGCGCCCTCGTGATGGTCGCGACCGTGGAGTCCGAGACGGGGGACGACCGGCGGAGCCTCGATCTCGCGGCGGAGGCCCTCGCGATCGCGGAGGGGTCCGGGGACCGGTTCTCCATCGCCGTGGCGCGCGAGGCGGTGGGCAGCGCGCTGCGTCGGCTGTGGCGCCTGGAGGAGGCCCTGACGCACCTGGACGCGGCGGCCGCGGCCTTCCGGGAGCTCGGGGCCCGCTGGGAGCTGGCGAGCGCCCTGACCTCGCGCGGCCTCGCGAGGCGCTTCGCCGGGGATCTGGAGGGGGCCCTCGAGGACCTCCGTGAGGCCTACCGGCTGTGTCGGGAGCTGAAGGAGCGGAGCCTCATCACCTGGACGGCGGCGGGTCTCGCGAAGGCCTTGGTGGCGGCGGGCGACACCGGGGCGGCCAGGCAGATCCTGGCCGAGGCCGCCTCGAGCGCTCGAGCCGAGGGCCCCGGCACCGTGGACTGGCTCCTCGACGCGGAGGCGGAGATCCTCCTCGCCGAGGGGGAGCGCTGGGAGGCGCTGGAGCGCGCCCTGGAGGTCCTGCGGTTCGAGCGCGAGCGCGGGAACCCGAAGGACGTGGCGGCTCAGGTCTGGTGGGTGGCCCGGGTCTTCGGGCCCCAGGCCGCCGGTGGCGCGGAGGAGGTCGAACGGGCTCGGGAGCTGCTGGAACGGCTCCACGCCGAGCAGCTGCTGCGGGAGCCGGAGCTCGCCCCGTCCGGCGAGCGCCGCTCAAGGACGGCCCCGGAGGCGCCGAGGGGTGGTTGAAAGCCGGTCTCCGGCGGGGCAGGCTGGTTGACACGGCGCGCGCCCGTTCGGTAGGAAGGCGGGACCCCATGGCCGACAACCGAAGCGGAGTCCGCTCCGTGATCCGCCTGGCCGCGCTCGCGGCCTGCAGCGTGCTGCTCGCGAACCTGGTCGGGGTGGCCGGCGCCGAGCCCACGACGGAGCAGAGGCTCAAGGCCGCCGAGGCCGAGGTCAAGCGCCTCCTCTCCGAGATCCGGGCGCAGCAGGGCGAACTGGACCGCCTGTCGCGCCAGGCGGCTGAGCTCGCCGCCAAGGTCGAGGAGGCCGAGGCGCGCTGGGAGCAGATCACCGAGCAGCTGCGGACCACCCGGGCCGAGCTCCAGGCGGCGCGGGAGGAGTACGCGCGGCTCCGGGACCGCCTCGACGCCCGGGCGCGCGAGGCGTACATGGCCGGCCCCGGGGACGAGCTCGAGTTCCTCCTCGGCGCCACGTCCCTGGCCGACCTGTCCGACCGGGTGGCCTTCGTGGACGCCCTGGCCCAGACCGACGCGGATCTCGCCAACGAGGTCGAGAACCTCCGCAACGAGCTCGCCGACCGAGCGGCGCAGGAGGCCCGGCTCCAGGCCCGGGCGGCCGAGGCGCTGCGGGAGAAGCAGGCAGAGTACGCGGCCCTGGAGGCCAAGCTCGCCGAGCAGCAGCGGGTGCTCGACGAGCTGGAGGAGAAGAAGGCGCGGGCCGAGGAGCTCGTGAAGGACCTGCGCAAGAAGTGGCGCGAGGAGCTCGCCGCGCTCACGGGGCTGAAGGTCAACCCCGACGGCATCTTCCAGGTCTGTCCGGTGGACCAACCCCGGGCGGTGTACGACGGCTTCGGCGCCCCGCGGTACGCCGGGGGGTACCACCCTCACGCCGGGAACGACATCATCGCGCCGATGGGGACGCCGATCCGCGCGCCCTTCCCCGGGACGGCTCGCGCGAGCTCGAACACGCTCGGCGGCCTCGCGGTGTACGTGTACGGGGCGAACGGCTACGTGTACAACGCGCACCTGTCCGCCTACTCGGAGAAGTCGAACGGGCCGGTTCAGGCCGGCGACATCATCGGCTACGTGGGCGAGACGGGGGACACCGACACCCCCCACAACCACTTCGAGTGGCACCCCAACGTTATCCCGAGCGACTGGCCGGCGAGCCCCTCCCGCTACTCGGTGATCGGGTCGGCCGTGCACCCCTGGCCCCTGCTCCAGGCCGTCTGCTAGCTCGCCGGTCCGCTTCACGAACGTGGCGCTCGCCTCGCCCGGGGGATCGAAGGAGCCGTGGTCGGCGGCGC
>BEHO01000123.1 GCA_002898915.1 bacterium HR12 | reverse complement strand
CGTCCTCCTCGCGATCGCCCGGCGCCTCCCGGAGCCCCCGCCGTCCCCGGTAGACTCGGCGACCTGATGGAGATCTCGGACCTGCAGGCCTCACTGCGTCGCACCTACTACCGGCGGGACGCGAAGCGCGGTCGCGACGCCACGTTCCGCTGGTTCACCGAGGAGGTCGGCGAGCTGGCGCGGGCCCTGCGGCGCGGCGACCCGGCCGAGCTCGAGCACGAGCTGGGGGACGTGCTCGCCTGGCTGGTCTCGCTCGCGAACCTCGTGGGCACGGACCTCGACGCCGCCGCCGCGCGCTACGCCGACGGCTGCCCGAAGTGCGGGTCGGCGCCCTGCGCCTGCGCCTTCGTCCGGTGAGGATCGGAGGCCGAGGGCCCTGATGGAGACGCCGTTCCACATCCGTCCCGCGAGGATCTCGGACTGGCCCCAGGTGGCGGCCCTCCTGGTCGAGCTCGGCCGCGACGTCTCGCCGTCGGCGGCGCACAACCCCTCCTACGAGATCCGCTTCGGCGGGCACCTCGCGCTGCGCGAGACCCGCACGCTCGTGGCCGAGGTGGAGGGACGGGTCGTCGGCTTCCTCGACATGGAGTTCCGCCAGCGGCTCGGTCATCCGCGCCCCCAGGCGTGGATCAACGACCTGGTGGTGACGGCGTCCATGCGCGGACGGGGGATCGGGTCCGCCCTCCTCGCCGAGGCCGAGACCCTCGCGCGCAAGCGCGGGTGCTTCCGGATGTCGCTCGAGACCGCCAACTGGCGCACGGACACGCACCGCTTCTACGAGCGGCAGGGCTGGACCGACAACGGGAAGTGGTTCGTGAAGCTCCTCGACCCCAGCTGGGGGAAGACCGGCTACAACGAGTGAGGCGAGGGCTCAGCCCGCCGCGTCGAGGGCGGCGCGGAGGCGCTCGGCCACGGGGGCGAGGCCCCCGAGGCCCGGAGCCCGGCCCGCCGCGTAGCGCGGGATCAGGTGCGCGTGGAGGTGCATGACCTCCTGCCCGCCGAGGTGCCCGTTGGCCTGCCGGACGTAGAGGCCGTCGGGGTCGAAGGCCGCACGGAGCCCCGCGGCCACGCGGCGGACCGTCCGCCACACGGCCTCCCAGTCCTCGGCGCCCACGTCCCAGACCGTCTCGGCGTGGGTCTTGGGGATCACGAGGGTATGGCCCTCGCCGGCCGGGTGGATGTCGAGGAAGGCCAGGGTGCGCTCGTCCTCGAGCACCCGCTCCGCCGCGGCCTCGCCCGCCGCGATCCGGCAGAAGACGCAGTCGTTCATCGAGCGCGCAGGACCGCCTCGGCGATCTGGACCGCGTTGAGGGCGGCTCCCTTGCGCAGGTTGTCGCCGCACGCGAAGAGCAGGAGCGTCTCCGGCCGGTCGGGGTGGCGCCGGATCCGCCCGACGAGCACCTCGTCGCCGCCCGCGGCCTCGAGGGGGCTCGGGTAGCGCAGGTTCGCCGGGTCGTCCACGACCCGGACCCCCGGCGCCGCGGCCAGGATCTCCCGGGCCTCGGCCGGCGCGAGCTCGCGCTCGAACGTCGCCTCCACCGCCACCGAGTGACCGGTCACGACCGGCACCCGCACGCACGTGGCGGCGACCTGGAGATCCGGCAGCGAGAGGATCCGCTTCGCCTCCCGCGCCATCTTGATCTCCTCGAAGGTGAAGCCCGTCTCCGGGTCGAAGGCGTCGATCTTCGCCACGACGTTGTAGGCGATCGTCTTCCCGAAGACCTCGCCGCGAGGGAGCGCCTCGGGGTCGGGGTGCCCGAGCTCCTCCTCGGAGCCGGCGAGCTTGGCGATCTGCTCGGCGAGCTCGCGCACACCTTTCTGGCCCGCCCCCGAGACCGCCTGGTAGGACGCGACCGAGAGCGCCCGCAGCCCGGCCGCGCGGTGCAGCGGCGCCACGGCCATGAGGGTCGTGATGATCGTGCAGTTCGGCACGCAGTACACCCGGCGATCCGGGCGCACCTCCTCCGGGTTGATCTCGGGGATCACGAGCCCCGCCCAGGGCTCCATCCGGAACGCCGAGGAGTTGTCCACGCAGACCGTCCCCCGCGCGGCGGCCTGGGGGACGAACGTCTTCGCCACGGCCCCGCCGCAGGAGGACAGCGCGAGGTCCACCCCCTCGAGCGCCTCGGGACGGAGCGGTCGGACCTCGAGCTCGCGCTCGCGGAAGGCGACCCTCGTCCCGGCGGAGCGCTCGGAGGCGAGGGGAACGAGCTCGTCCACCGGGAAGTCCCGCTCCTGCAGGATCCGGATCATCTCCCGGCCGACGGCCCCGGTGGCGCCCACGACGGCGACGCGCATCGCGGGACATGGTACCGGGCCGAGCGACCGAGGGGTCCTCGGTCAGCGCGACCTCAGCGGAAGCGGAAGGAGGCGAGCATCCGCTCGAAGACGGCCGAGGAGACCGTGAAGCCCTCCTCGGTGTCGCTCAGGGCGATCCGCCACCCGACCTCGTCCCGCACCACGACGACCTCGCGCATGCGGTAGGAGGTCCCGGCGTCGGAGGTCACGGTGACGTCCCACCGCTGCGCAGGCAGGCCGTCCACGGTCGTCGCGCTCGCCGGGCCCGGTGTGAGGCCGGCGTCCGCATCCCGCTGGCGGACGAACCCGGCCCACTCCTCCAGCGTGACCCCCCGCTCCAGGTCGGTGGCGTCCACGATGACCGTGGCGGCGTCCTTGGGCGGCGCGAACTGATCGAGGGCGACCTGGTCCCCGAAGCGCGCGGGCTCGGCCGTCCAGCCGGCGGGGACGCTCAGGCAGTAGCCGAAGGCTGGGGAGGAGAAGTTCGTGCCCTCGCACGGATCGGGCCGCAGCAGCAGGAGGGCCCCCACCCCGATCATCCCGGCCGTGAGCACGCCGAGGACCGCCACCACCCGCCACCGCGGGGGCGGCTCCGGCGGGGGGACCTCGATCGGCCGCGGGGTCCTCCGCTCCGCTCGTCGGGCGACGACCATCGGAACCGGCTCGAGCGAACCCCCGCATCGGGCGCAGACCCGCGCCTCCTCGTCGTTCGCGTGCCGGCAGGCGGGGCAGACGATCATCCCGCGAGGTCGAACTTCCGGTGGACCGCCCGGGCCGCGCGCTCGCCGTCGGCCGCTCGCACCACGCACGAGACCCGGATGGGGGACGTCGAGATCATCTCGATGTTGATGCCCTCGGCGGCGATCGCCTCGAACATGTCGGCCGCCACCCCGGGGTGGCTCTTCATGCCCGCGCCGACCAGCGAGACCTTGGCGATGTCCTCGTCCACCGAGAACCGCATCGCGCCGACCTCGTGGGCGATGTCGTCCAGGGCGGCCTTGATCCGCACGACGTCCTCCCGGGGCACGGTGAAGGACATGTCCGTCCTCCCCTCGTGGGAGACGTTCTGGACGATCATGTCCACGCTCACGCCCTGGTCCGCGACCGCCCGGAACAGCTTCGCCGCGATCCCCGGACGGTCCGGGACCCCGTCGAAGGTGATCTTCGCCTCCGAGACGTCGAGGGCGACGCCCGAGATGAGCGGCGCCTCCATCCCGACCTCCATCTCGTCCTCCTCCACGACCCAGGTCCCGGGCCCGTCGTGGAACGACGAGCGCACGTGGACGCGCACCCCGTGACGACGAGCGTACTCCACCGACCGCGACTGGAGGACCTTCGCGCCGGCCGCGGCGAGCTCCAGCATCTCCTCGTAGGTGATGCGGTCCAGCTTCCGCGCCTCGGGCACGACCCGGGGGTCGGCGGTGAACACGCCGTCGACGTCGGTGTAGATCTCGCATACCTCCGCCCCCACGGCGGCCGCCAGCGCCACCGCGGTGGTGTCGGAGCCGCCCCGCCCGAGGGTGGTGATGTCGTAGCTCGTGGACAGGCCCTGGAAGCCGGCCACGATCACGACGTTCCCCATCTGGAGGGACTCGATGATCCGCTTCGGTCGGATCTCCACGATCTTCGCGGCGCCGTGGTGGGTGTCGGTGATGATCCCGGCCTGCGAGCCGGTGTAGGAGGCGGCCCGGCAGCCCCGCGCGCACACGGCGATCGCGAGGAGGCTCATGGCGATGCGCTCGCCCGCCGTGAGGAGCATGTCGAGCTCCCGCGGCTCGGGCCGGTCGGCGATCTCGTGCGCCATGCGGAGGAGCTCGTCGGTGGTGTCGCCCATGGCCGACACCACGACGACCACGTCGTGTCCCGCCTCGCGCGTGCGGACGATCCGGTCCGCGACGGCCTGGATGCGCTCGGTCGTGGCGACGGAGGTCCCCCCGTACTTCTGCACGATGATGCTCACGTCATGCTCACCCCTCGGCCCGCAGCCGAACCGCGTTCGCGCTCAGGGTAGCAAGGGTCCCGTCAGGTCCCGAGGAGGTGACGTCGGAGGAAGTCCAGCTGCACCCGGAGCAGGTGCTCGGTCACCGCCACGTCCCGCGTGAGGTGCGTGGCGGAGGGGATGAGGACGAGCTCGGGGAACCGGCCCGCCTCGAACAGCGCGGCCGCGAACCGCAGCGTGTGCGCGACGTAGACGTTGTCGTCGGCGATCCCGTGGATGAGCAGCACCGGGCGTTCCAGGCGGGGGGCGTCGGCCACGATGGAGCAGCGGTCGTACGGCTCGGGGTCGGCCCCCGGGTGGCCGAGGTACCGCTCGGTGTAGTGCGTGTCGTACAGGCGCCAGTCCGTCACCGGCGCCCCGACGACCGCCGCGCGGAACACGTCGGGACGGCGCAGCACCGCGAGCGCCGCCAGGTACCCCCCGAAGGACCAACCCCGGATCCCGATCCGGCCGAGGTCGAGGAACCCGAGACGCTCCGCCGCCGCGAGGAGCGCCTCGACCTGGTCCTCCAGGGCCACCGTGAAGTCCCGATGCATCGCCCGGT
>BEHO01000122.1 GCA_002898915.1 bacterium HR12 | reverse complement strand
CTCGGGCTCGGGCGGGTGCTCGTGCCGGGCGGCTCCGTGCCGCGGGCGGCCTTCGGGTACCTCGCGTTCGGGCTCCTCGGGGCGCTCGAGGCGGCGGGTCTCCTGCCGCGCCTGGCCGCCGACGTGGCGGAGGCGGCCGCCGAGGTCGAGGCGCGCCTCGCGCAGCTCGCGCCGGGGCTGCCGACGGACGTGAACCCCGCCAAGCGCCTGGCGCGGACGATCGGGGAGCGCACGCCGGTCGTCTGGGGCGCCGAGGGGATCGGGGCGGTGGCCGCCCTGCGGTGGAAGGCGCAGCTGAACGAGAACGGGAAGGTGCCGGCGTGGTCGAGCTCGTTGCCGGAGCTCGACCACAACGAGGTGCTCGGCTGGTCGGACGAGCGCGGGCGTCGCTACCTGGTGATCGCGCTGCGGCACGAGGGCGAGCCGCCGACCTCGCCGGAGCGGTTCGAGCTCTCCCTCGAGATCGCCGCGCGGGCGGGCGCCGCGACCGAGGAGGTGTGGGCGAGCGGGGACTCGGCCCTCGCGCGCCTCGCCTCCCTCGTCGCCCACGGCGACATGGTGGCCACGTACCTCGGCATCGCGAACGGGGCCGACCCCACGGACACCGGCACCATCACCTGGCTGAAGCAGCGGCTGGCGGAGCGATGAGCGCGGAGCTGCCGGGACCCGGCGACCCCTTCGCGGACGAGGCGGCGGAGGTGGTGCGGGCGCGCACGGCCTTCGAGCCCGAGGTCGTCGTGGTCCTCGGCAGCGGGCTGGGCGCGGCCCTGGCCTCGATGCGCGAGGAGGCGTCGTTCTCCTTCGAGGAGCTGCCGGGTTTCCCTCGCCCCACCGTCCCCGGCCACGCCGGGCGGCTCGTGCTCGGGGAGGTCTCGGGGGTGCGGGTGGCCGTGTTCCGAGGGCGGGTCCACTTCTACGAGGGGAACGACCTCGCGATCTGCGCGCTGCCGATCCGCCTCGCCCGGGTCCTCGGCGCGGGGACGGCGATCCTCACCGCGGCCACCGGGGGGATCGCGGAGGGGCTCGCCGCCGGGCACCTCGTGGTGGGCTCCGACCACATCAACCTCCTCGGGCACAGCCCGCTGCGGGGATGGCGCCGCCCCGACGGCTCGCCTCCCTTCGTGGACATGGTGGACGCGTACGATCCGGAGCTCGCGGCGCTCGCGGTCGCGGCCGCGGAGCGGCGGGGCGTCCCCGTGCGCTGCGGCGTCTACGCGGCGATGATGGGGCCGATGTACGAGACGCCGGCGGAGATCGCGTTCCTGCGCACGATCGGGGCGGACGTGGTCGGGATGTCGGTGGTGCCGGAGGCGGTGCCGGCCCGCGCCCTCGGGATGCGGGTGCTGGGGCTGTTCTTCGTGACGAACGTGGTGGGCGCGAAGGTCGAGCACGAGGAGGTCGTTCGGGCCTCCGACCGGATGGCGGGCACGATCGGCGCGGTGATCGAGGACGTGCTGGCGGAAGGAGCGGGATGGACGCGGACGTGAGGGACCCGTCGCTCGCGCCGAGGGGGCGCGAGCGGATCGAGTGGGCGGCGGGCGAGATGCCCGTCCTCGGCCTGATCCGGGAACGGTTCGAGAAGGAGCGGCCGCTCGAGGGGGTGCGGATCGGCGCGTGCCTGCACGTGACCACGGAGACCGCGAACCTCATGCTGACGCTGCGGGCGGGCGGCGCGGAGGTCGCGCTCTGCGCCTCGAACCCGTTGTCGACCCAGGACGACGTCGCGGCGGCCCTCGTGGAGGCGGGCGTGCCGACCCAGGCCATCCGGGGGGAGGACCACGAGACGTACTTCCGGCACATCCGCGCGGTGCTCGACACCCACCCCCACGTGACGATGGACGACGGGTGCGACATGGTGAGCCTCCTCCATCGCGACCGCCCCGAACAGGTGCCGGAGGTCCTGGGCGGCACCGAGGAGACGACGACCGGCGTGATCCGCCTGCGGGCCATGGCGGCCGACGGCGCGCTCCGCTACCCCATCGTGAGCGTGAACGACGCCAAGACCAAGCACCTGTTCGACAACCGGTTCGGGACCGGGCAGTCCACGATCGACGCGATCATGCGGGCGACGAACCTGCTCCTCGCCGGCCGGGTCATCGTCGTGTGCGGCTTCGGGATGTGCGGCCGTGGCGTCGCCGCCAGGGCCCGGGGGATGGGCGCCCAGGTGATTGTGACCGAGGTCGATCCGCTGCCGGCGCTGGAGGCGGCGATGGAGGGCTACCGGGTGATGCCGATCGCGGAGGCGGCGCGGGTCGGCGACGTGTTCGTGACGGTGACCGGGGACAAGGGCGTGATCCGGCGCGAGCACCTGGAGGTCATGAAGGATGGCGCGATCCTCGCCAACGCCGGGCACTTCGACGTCGAGATCGACAAGGCGGCCCTCGCCGAGCTCGCCGTATCGAGCCGGCGGGTCCGGGACGCCGTGGACGAGTACCGACTGGCCGACGGACGCCGGCTCCGTCTGCTCGGCGAGGGTCGGCTCGTGAACCTCGCCGCCGCCGAGGGCCATCCGGCGGCGGTGATGGACATGTCCTTCGCGAACCAAGCGCTCTCGGTGGAGTGGCTCGTCGGGCACCACGCCGAGCTCGAGCCGCGGGTGTACCCGGTGCCCGAGGAGATCGACCGGGAGGTGGCCCGGTTGAAGCTCCAGGCGATGGGGATCGCCATCGACGAGCTCACGCCGGAGCAGGAGGAGTACCTCCGGTCGTGGGAGCAGGGGACCTGAGCGCGTTCCGCCGGGCGGGGCGTACCCTCGTCTCGCTCGGCCTGGTGCGTGGGAGCGAGGGGAACCTGTCCGTGTGGGACGGGGAGCGGCTGCGGATCACGCGGACCGGGTCCCGCCTGGGGGACCTCGGCCCCGACGACGTGCTCGAGGGCACCCTCGAGGCGCCGCCGGCGGGAGCCTCCTCGGACCTCGCCATCCACGTCGCGATGTACCGGGAGCGGGGGCCGGGCGCCGTGGCCCACGCCCACCCGCCGGGGACGGTCCCGGAGGGCTGGGCCGAGGGGCAGCCCCACGGCCGGTACGCGTACGCCGCCACCCTGGAGGAGGCGGTCGCGCGCCTCGTGCGGGAGGCTCGGGAGGGTCCGTGACCGGCCCCGGCATCGTCCCCGTCGAGTGGCGCGGCGACGCCGTCGCGATCCTCGGCCAGCGGCTGCTCCCGCACCGCGAGGAGGTCCTGGAGTGCCGCACCGTGGCCGAGGTCGCCGAGGCGATCCGCTCCCTGGCGGTGCGGGGAGCCCCGATCATCGGGGTGACCGCCGCGTACGGGATGGCCCTGGCCGCGACGCTGTCCACGCAGACGCGACCGCGGCGGCTCCTGGCCGAGCTCGAGGAGGCGGCGCGCACGCTCAAGGCGGCCCGTCCGACGGCGGTGAACCTCGCCTGGGCCGTCGATCGGATGATGCGGGTGGCCACCGGGCAGTGCTGCTCGGTGGGGAGCACGGTCCAGCGCGTGCACGAGGCGATGGTGGCGGAGGCCCTCCGGATCGAGGCCGAGGACCGCGAGGCCTGCGCGGCGATCGGCGCCCACGGGCTCGAGCTCGTGCCGGAGGGCGCGCGGGTGCTGACCCACTGCAACACGGGGATGCTGTGCACGGCGGGGATCGGGACCGCCCTCGGCGTGATCGTCGCGGCCCACCGGGCCGGGCGCGGCGTGCACGTGTGGGTGGATGAGACCCGGCCCGTGCTGCAGGGGGCGCGGCTCACGGCCTGGGAGCTCGGACGCCTCGGGATCCCTCGGACGCTCGTCGTGGACGCCGCGGCCGGATCCCTCATGGCGCGCGGGCTCGTGGACCTGGTGATCGTGGGGGCGGATCGGATCGCGGCCAACGGGGACGTGGCGAACAAGATCGGCACGTACCCCCTGGCCGTCCTGGCGCGCCACCACGGCGTGCCCTTCTACGTCGCCGCGCCGACCTCCACGGTGGACCTCGGCACGGGGAGCGGGGCGGGAATCCCCATCGAGGAGCGGGATCCCGCCGAGGTCCTCGCCCCGGGCGGCGTCCCCGTCGCCGAGCCCGACACACCGGTCGCGAACCCCGCCTTCGACGTGACGCCGGCCGAGCTCGTCTCGGCCATCGTGACCGAGCGCGGGGTCGTGCGCCCGCCGTACGCGCGGACCCTCGCGGAGCTCGTAGCGCCCCGGGGGGCGGCGTGAGGCCGGAGATCTCGGTCCGGGCTCGCTTCGAGCGTTTCCCCGCCACCGTGAAGGGCGCCCTGATCCTGCGCGGCGAGGACGCCGATCCCCACCAGGTCGTGTTCCGCGGCGTGCGGGCGGTGCCGGTGGGGCCCGGCGAGCGGCGGGAGGTGCCGGTCGGGGTCTCCGTGGTCGACGTGGCCCCCCACCGCGACCTGTTCGTGCCTTTCGAGCTCCTCGTGGCCGATCTCCCACCGGGCTGGTACGGGTTCGAGTGCGACCTCGAGGTGGACGGTGTGCTCGGCAGCTACTCCGGCGGTCGCCGGTTCGTCGTCCCCTGGCCGAGGGGGGTGGTCCGGCGGGGGACCGTGCCCGTCGGGCGAACGCTCACGCTCCCGGGATCGGGTCGGGTGCGGGTGCGCGTGGACCGGATCGAGTGCGCCGGGGATCGCGTGCGCCTCCCCCTCGGGGTCGAGCCCTTCACGAGCCTGTCGGTGCGCCTCTGGGCCGACCGGGAGCCCCTGCCCCTCATCGAGCGCGAGGAGGACGCCGAGCGCGGCCTCCTGCTCCTCACCGCCTACCCCCTCCTCCGGTCCCATCGGCTCCTGCGGATCGAGACCCGAGCCAGGGGGCGAGCCGAGGGGACCCTCGAGGTTCGCCTGCCCGTCGGTGGGTCCGGCTAGCCTCGGCGGGTGCTCGAGGCGCTGCTCGAGGTCCTCTACCCGGGTCGGTGCGCGGGCTGCGGCCGTGGCCCGTGGCCCTTCTGCG
>BEHO01000121.1 GCA_002898915.1 bacterium HR12 | reverse complement strand
CCCGGTCCATGTCCGAGACCCAGCACCAGACCCGCTCGATCCGACCGGGCATCGCGTCCTCCTCGTCCTCCTCCGATCCTCGCACGGGGAGCCTCGGATCGTCCCGGGTATGCTCCGGCCGTGGCCGGGCGCGGCGACTCCCTGTGGGGACGGATCCGATGGGCAACCCTCCTGCTCGTCCTGGCCTTCGCTTACGGGGTAACGGGCTACATGGTCCTGGAGGGCTGGGGCTTCCTCGACGCCCTCTACATGACCGCCATCACGTTCACGACGGTCGGGTACCGGGAGGTCCGGCCGCTCGACGCCACGGGGAGGGTCTTCACCCTCACCGTCATGGGGGTCGGGGTCGCCCTCGTGCTGATCACGATCGCCCTCGCCGCGCAGTGGGTGATGGAGGGAACCTGGACGTTCCGGACGAGGAGGCGACGGATGCAACGCCGGATCGACGCGCTCTCGAACCACTACCTCATCTGCGCCTACGGCCGGGTCGGCCGCGCGGCGGCGCGGGAGTTCGAGGCGGAGGGCGTCCCCTTCGTGGTCATCGACCCCAAGGAGGACCTCGAGGAGCGCATGATCCAGGACGGCGTCCTCTACCTGATCGACGACCCGTCCCAGGAGGACGTGCTCGTTCGCGCCGGCGTCCAGCGGGCACGGGGCCTCGTGTGCGCGGTCGATTCCGACGCGACGAACGTCTACATCACGCTCCTCGCGCGCTCGCTGAACCCCGAGCTGTTCATCGTGGCCCGGGCCTCGGAGCCCGGCTCGGACCGGCGCCTGCTCGCCGCCGGGGCGGACCGGGTGATCTCACCCTTCGTGAGCAGCGGGCGGCACATGGCCCTCGTCGCGCTCCGACCCCGGGTCGCCGACGTGCTCGAGGTGGAGCCCGGCACGGCGCGCTCGATGCGGCTGGAGGAGGTCCGGATCGAGGAGGGCTCCCCACAGGCCCGACGGACGGTCGCCGAGGCGTTCGGTCCGGTGCCGGTGCTCGCCGTTCGTCACGCGGACGGGCGGATCACCGCGAACCCCCCGGGCGCGCTCATCCTCACCCCGGGCGACCTCGTCCTCACGATCGGCGAGGAGGACCTCCCCGCCGTGCGCCCCTCCCCTTAGGCGCCGCCCCCGAGGATCCGCCGCTTCTGCGCCTCGAACTCCTCCTCGGTGAGGACCCCCCGGTCCCGGAGGGCGGCGAGGCGCTCCAGCTCCGTGGCGACGGAGGGCGCCGTGGGCGGCGTCGGGCGCCCCTGGTACATCCGCTGCTTGTTCAGCTCGCCCTGGTGGTAGATCGTCTTCTGCACGTGCTCCGGGTTCCGGACGTTGCTGAAGACGTTCCGACCGTGCTCGCTCGCCGATTGGATGATGAGGTCGCCCGCCCCGACGATCCGTTCGAACACCGACTGCTGGAACCGGACGTCGTTGATGGCCTCGAGCGGGATCTCCATCGAGCGCTTGGCGATGAACCCCTCGCGGTGGATGACCCGGTCCGTGGTGACGGCGAAGTTGGAGGTGGCCCAGGCCACGAAGGCCCGCAGCGGGTACCACACGAGGATCAGGAGCCCCAGCCCGAGCGCACCCCACAGCACGACCGCCCGCGCGATCCCCTCGTCCGGCGCGAAGACGAACGCGAGGACCCAGCCGGCGAGCACGAGGAGGGTCACCAGGCTCGGTCCGACGAGGGCGATCCAGTGGGGTCGGAGGTCGAGGACCAGCTCCTCCCCCTCGATGAGCAGACGGCGCGGGAACGGCATACCCGGACCCTACCCCCGTTCCGCCGTGCCGGGCAACGCGTCGAGGTGCTCGACCTCGCCGAAGCGGACCGTCCGTCGGCCCGCCGGCGTGCGCACGAGGAGCCCGCCGAGCTCGTCCACGTCCTCGGCCACGCCCTCGACCAGCTCGCCTCCGACGGTCCGCGCCCGGACGGGACGGCCGAGCGTGGTGCAGAGGGGGCGGTACCGCTCGAGCACCGAGGGGCCGAGCCCCGAGCCGGCCCGGCCGTAGCCCTCGGCGAACCGTTCGAGGAAGGCGCCGAGGGCCTCGGCCGCGTCCACGCCCTCGAGGGCTCCGGCGTCCGGCACGCCGGTCGGCGCTGAGCCGAGGTTCACCCCGATCCCCAGCACGACGTGCTCGATCTCCCCGTCGACCAGGCTCGAGGTGGCGAGGATCCCCCCGATCTTGGCCCCGTCCACGAGCAGGTCGTTCGGCCATCGGCAGCCCACCGCCGTCCCGGCCAGACCCCCCAGCGTCTCGGCCATCGCGGCCCCGGCGAGGAGCGTGAGGAGGGCCGCCCGCTCCGGCGGCACCGCGGGCCGCAGGACGAGGGAGAAGAGCAGCGCCCCCGGCGCGTCCAACCAGGTCCGGCCGAGCCGGCCGCGCCCGGCCGTCTGGTGACCGGCCGCGACGAGCGTCCACTCCGGAGCCCCGGCGGCCGCGAGCTCGGCGGCCGTCTCCTGCGTGGAGCGGGTAACCTCATCGAACCGTACCGGGGCGTCGGACCCGATCCGCCGGAGGGCGGCGCGGAGCGCATCGACGGTGAGCGGCATGGACGAGGCGATTATCCCGAGCCGGAGCGGAAGGTGGCGAGGACCCGCATCCTGATCGCGAACCGCGGGGAGATCGCGGTCCGCATCATCCGGACCGTGCGCGAGCTCGGCTTCCGGTCCGTCGCCGTCTACTCCGACGCCGACCGCGAGGCGCTCCACGTGGAGATGGCCGATGAGGCGTACCGGATCGGTCCGGCCCTGCCCGCCGACTCCTACCTCTCGATCGGGGCCATCCTCGAGGTCGCCCGGAAGGCGAAGGTGACCGCGATCCATCCCGGGTACGGGTTCCTGTCCGAGCGCGCCCACTTCGCCCGGGCCGTGATCGAGTCCGGCTACGTCTTCGTCGGCCCTTCCCCCGAGGCCATCGACATGATGGGCGACAAGTCGGCGGCCCGCCACGCCGCGGAGCGGGCCGGGGTCCCCATCGTTCCCGGCACGCCGGAGCCGGTCACGGTGGAGGAGGCGGCGGACCACGCGGAGCGGATCGGCTACCCGGTCGTGGTCAAGGCGGCGTTCGGGGGTGGCGGCCGCGGGATGCACGTGGTCCGCCGCCCGCAGGATCTCTCCTCGGCCCTCGCCCGGGCCGCGCGCGAGGCCCAGGCCTACTTCGGCCGCCCGGAGGTGTTCCTCGAGCGCTACATCGAGCGCGGGCACCACGTGGAGGCGCAGATCCTCGCCGACGCCCACGGCGGCATCTGGTTCCTGGGCGAGCGCGACTGCTCCGTCCAGCGCCGCCACCAGAAGCTGATCGAGGAGACCCCCTCCCCCGTCGTCGACGAGGACCTGCGGACGCGCCTCGGCGAGGCGGCCATCGCCCTGGCGAAGGCGGCGGGGTACGTGAACGCCGGGACCGTGGAGTGCATCGTCGACGAGGACGGGAACTTCTACTTCCTCGAGATGAACACGCGCCTCCAGGTGGAGCACACCGTGACCGAGATGGTCACCGGGCTCGACCTGGTGGCGCTCCAGATCGCCGTCGCCCTCGGCGAGCGGCTCGACCTCGACGATGCCCGACCCCGAGGCCACGCGATCCAGTGCCGCATCAACGCCGAGGACCCCGCCCGGAACTTCCTGCCCGGGCCGGGACGCGTCGTGGGGTACCGCGAGCCCTCGGGCCCCTTCGTCCGGGTCGACTCGGCGATCCGCGAGGGGCACGAGATCCCGCCCGACTACGACTCGATGTTCGCGAAGCTCATCGTGGCGGCGGAGGACCGCGAGCGCGCCCGCCGACGGATGCTCCGGGCCCTCGACGAGTTCCACGTCGAGGGGGTCCCGACGACGATCCCGCTCCACCGGTGGATCCTCTCCACCCGGGAGTTCCGAGCGGGGACCCACACGACCACCTGGCTCGAGCGGGCCCTGCGCGAGGTCGACATCCCGAGCAGCGACTGGGCGTCGGCCGCGCCGACCGAGCCTCCGGGCGTCCCCGCCGAGCTCCTCGTGGAGCTCGACGGCCGACGCGTCCCCGTGCGGATCTTCGACCGACGCCGCGGGCGCGCCCCCCGGCCCCCCGCCCGTCACACCGGGCACGGGGGCGAGCACGTGCACAGCGTGATCGTGGCCCCCATGCAGGGCACGATCCTCCGGGTGCTCGTCGAGCCGGGCCAGGAGATCCGGGCCGGGGACGTCGTGTGCATCCTCGAGGCCATGAAGATGGAGAACGCGATCCCGGCGCCGCGCGAGGGGGTCGTCACCGAGCTCCCGATCGAGCCCGGGCAGGTCGTGGCGGCCGGTCAGACCCTCGCGGTCATCGACTGAGCTCGGCGACGGTCGGGGTGGGCGCCTCGGCCACCGGCCGCCCCGTCGGCGGGACCCCGGGGATCCAGAGCCGGAAGACCGTGCCCTCGGGCCCCGAGCGCTCGAGCCAGACCCGGCCCCCGAGGAGGTCCGCGAGCTTCCGGCAGATGTAGAGACCGAGGCCGGTGCCGCCGACGCTCCGCGTGGCGGAGCTGTCGACCTGGTAGAAGCGATCGAAGACCCGCTCCTGCGCCTCCTCGGGAATCCCGCGCCCCTCGTCCTCCACCGACACGACGACCCCGTCGCCCATCCGCGCGCCGCGGATCGTGACGCGGGTGTCCGGTGGCGAGTACTTGAGGGCGTTCTCCACGAGGTTCGAGAGGATCTGGTGGACCTTCGCCTCGTCGGTCTCGATGAGCGGGAGCGACGGGTCGAACCGCAGGTCGAAGGTGTGACCGTGGGCGCTCGCCCGCAGCTCGTCCACCACGTGCCGGGCGACCTGCTCCACCGAGACGGGCGAGAGCGTGAGCGGCTCCACGTGGGACTCGAGGCGGGCGACCGACAGGAGCTGCTCGATGAGCCGCCGCAGCCGATCGCCCTGGCGGTCGGCGGCCTGGAGGAACGAGCGCCGCTGCTCCTCGTCGAGCTGGGATCCGAGCTGCAGCATCGTCTTGAGGTACCCCTGGATCGAGGTGAGGGGCGTCCGCAGCTCGTGCGAGAC
>BEHO01000120.1 GCA_002898915.1 bacterium HR12 | reverse complement strand
CGAACCGCGCCTACTGGGTGATCGGGGCCGCGACCAACACCTTCCAGGTGTCGGCCACGCCCGGCGGGTCGGCGGTGGACATCACCTCCGACATCACCGCGGGCCAGGTCCGCCGCAACGGCACCGAGCTGCTGGTCCGGGCGGTGAAGATCACGGCCTCGTAGCAGATGAGGGCGGGCCCTTCGGGGCCCGCCCTCCCCGTCGCACGGAGGTGAGGGATGCCGAAGGTGATCTACGAGGGCCCGGATGAGGCCCTCATCGTGGGAGGGGTCGAGCTTTCCCGCGGGGTGCCGGTCGAGATGCGTTCGACCGAGGCGAGAGCCGCCGCCGCCTTCGCCGGTGTGCGCATCGACGACGAGGGCTCGCGGCGCCGGCCGCAGGCCGAGGAGGGCCAGGAGGAGTAGGGGTAGGTGGCGAACTACTCGAGCCCTGCGGAGGTCCGCGCGCGGACCGGGATCCGACCCGAGGACCTCGGCTACCTAACCGAGGCGGAGCTCGATTCGTTCCTCACCGGTCTCCTCGAGCAGGTCTCCGACCTCATGAACCGCCTGATGCGGCGGGACTGGCTCGCCGAGCTCGCCGCCGGGACCGTGGCGGAGATCCCGGCCGGGCTGCACGGCGTCGCGGCCGACCTCGCCGCGGCCTCCGTCAGGGAGGCTCTCGCCACGCGCCAGAGCCCGGTGGTCCGCATCGACGATTTCGCCGTGCGGACCGTCGGGACGAGCCTCATCACGCCGGACGTGCGGGAGCGACTGCGGCTGTATGCGGCGGGGGGTGGCGTCGGCTCCTACGAGCTCGGCCTGCCGGACGTGGCGGGGGCGAGCTGGTCGACGGACGTGGGGAGCCTGTGATGGCCGGCATCCAGCTCATCGTCGAGGACGAGGGGGTCGTCCGGGCACTGCGGGAGGCCGAGGAGGGCCTGCGCGACCTGCCGGAGCGCCTGACGGAGATGGTCGCGGAGGCGGCCACGGAGGAATCGCGCTCGCGCGGGGTGACGTGGCGGCCGCGCACCGAGCCGGACCTCGCTGCGGAGACCGAGCAGTGGTGGGCGCACTTCCTCGCCCGCGGCACCCGGCCCCACGGGCCGCGCCGCGCGGAGCGCCTGCGCCTGTTGCTTGCCGGCGGCGAGGTCGGCTGGGCCCGGGAGGTCTCGGGCGTCCGCGCCGACCCCTTCCACGAGCGCGCGGTCGCTCGGGCGCGCTCGAGGCTCGACGAGCTCGCGCGGGAGGTCCTGGGTGCCGAGGCTGGATGAGGCGGTGGAGCAGGTGCTCGATGCCGCCGTGGCGGCGATCGAGTCCTCCCCCGACCTCACGGAGCTCGCTTCCGTCGTCCGCGGCGAGCGCGCCCGCCCGATGCCGGAGCTCCCCGCCGTCTGGGTGGTCCCGGAGCCCGCCGTCCAGGCTCCGGAGACCTACGGGCCGCAGGAGACGTGGACGCTTCCGCTCTCCCTCGCCGCGCTCGTGCGCTCGGATGACCCCGACGAGGGGGCGCGGACGGCAGCGCGCATCGCCGCGCTCGCCCGGCGGGCCGTGCTGCTCGCCTCCTGGCCGAGCTGGGTGCTGTGGGCGCGATCGGTGCGCTGCGACCTCGCGGCCCGCTCGAGCGAGCGCAACCGGGTCCTGCACTGGGCGGACGTGACGGTCGAGGTGCGATTTTCCGTCGAGGAGGTGCCATGAGCTGGAAGCGGGAGGGGGAGGAGCTCGTCTGGACGGGCCGCGAGCCGTACCGCCACACGGTGGGGGACCGCGCCGTCCTCTACTACCCGGGCGAGCGGATCGCGGTGGAGCGCGCCGAGGTGCTCGGCATCCGGGCCGAGCCGCCTCCGCGCAAGCCTGAGGACAAGGAGGACTGAGGATGGCGAAGTACGCGGGCAAGGACCTCGAGCTGCTCATCAGCCAGGGGGGGACGCCGGAGACCTTCGCCGTCGTCGGCCAGGTCGTCTCGATGGGGGATGTGGGCTCCTCCCGCAGCCTCGTCGACGCCTCGGCATACGGCGACGACTGGAAGGACTACGTGGTCGGCCAGCAGGACGGGAACGAACTCGAGCTGGAGATCGCCTACGATCCGGCGAACACGCAGCACACGGCGCTCGTCACCACCTACGACGCCGGCACCAAGAAGAACTTCGAGCTGCGGCACACCCCGGCGACCTTCCACGTGCGGTTCCCCGCGATCGTCACCGCGCTCGCGCGCGGCGGAGAGCGTGAGGGGCTGCTGCGGATGACGGCGACGCTCAAGATCGTCGGCCCGATCACGAACGTGCCGTGATGGACCGGGAGGCCTTCCTCGAAGCGCTCGAGCGCAGGCGGCGGGACCTCGTCGAGGTCGAGGTGCCGAGCCTGCAGGGCACGGTGCACGTGCGCAGGCTGCGGGTCGCCGACCTGGACGGCCTCGGGCTCCTCGAGGGCGAGCGACCGAGCGTCGAGGCACTCGTCTCCCTCGTCGCGCTGTCGCTCGCGGATGCGGAGGGCCGTCCGCTGCTGCAGCCGGAGGAGGCCGGTCGGCTGATGGATGTCGACATCGAGACGTTCCTGCGCCTGTTCGCCGCGGCGGCCGAGGTGAACGGCCTCGGCTCGGGCGAGGAGCTGATGGCGGGTTTCGGCGGAGCCCGGCGCGAGGCCTCCTCCATCGGCTGAGCCTCGCGCTGGGCATCCCCGTCGAGGAGCTGGAGGACCGGATGAGCGCATCCGAGCTCGCGGCCTGGGCGGCCTTCGAGCGGACCTTCGGGCCGCTCACGGTGCAGGAGCGGCTGGATGCCGCCGCTGCGCTCGTGGCCTGGGCGACCGCCAGGGCGCTCGGGGCGACCCGAGCGCCGGACCCCGGCGCCTTCCTGCCGCGCTGGGAAGAGCGCGCCCGTGAGCCGCGCCAGAGCGTGGAGGACATGATCCGGATCGTGAGGAGCCTGCAGGAGCGGCAATGTGGCTAGCGTGCTCGACATCCTGATCCGGGCCCGGGACGAGGCCTCGCAGGCGATCGCTCGCGTCGGGGGCGCGGTCCAGGGCCTGCAGTCGAAGGCCGGGGCCCTCGCCGGCAGGCTGGATGCCGTCGGCGGCACCCTCACGAGGACGGTCACCCCGGCCGCCGCCGGCGTCGCCGTCGCCATGGCCAAGGTCGGCCAGAGCTGGGACGAGGCCGCCCGCAAGCTCCGACTCGGGAACACGCAGGCCGAGTTCGAGGCGCTCATGGCGAGCACGAAGGCCGTGGCCGGTCGGGTTACCCAGCCCCTCGAGGCGGTCGCCGACGCGCTCGACGAGGTGGCCGACCGGACGGGGCTCGCAGGCAAGCCCCTCGAACGGCTGACGACGCGGTTCCTGCAGCTCGAGCACATCACCGGCGAGGCGGCCTCGAGCACGATCCCGGCCGTCACCCGCCTGTTCGGCGACTGGTCGGTGAGGACGCGGGAGCAGGGCAAGACCCTCGACTACCTGATGCGCGCGTCCGAGGCCACCGGGATCAGCGTGGGCGAGCTCTCGCAGCTCATGGTGCAGTTCGGCTCGCCCCTGCGCCAGCTCGGGTTCACCTTCGACGAGACCGCGGCCATGTTCGCGAAGTTCGAGCGCGAGGGCGTGAACATCCAGACGACCCTCCCCGGCCTCCGCATGGCGCTGAAGAACCTCTCCCAGCCTTCGGACGAGCTGGCGAAGGTGCTCAAGCGGGTGGGCGTCACAGCCAGGGAGCCCAAGGACGCCCTCATGCAGGTCTTCCGGGTGATCAAGGATATGCCCTCGACCGCCGAGGCGAACGCGCTCGCCTTCAAGGTCTTCGGCACGCGCGCCGGGCCCGACATGGCCGCGGCCATCCGCGAGGGCCGCTTCGAGCTCACGGACCTCATCAAGGAGGTCCGAGGCGGTAAGGCGACGATCAAGGCCGCGGCGAACGAGTCGACCTCGCTCGCCGACCGGTTCGCGATGCTCCGCAACCGCGTGGTCGCCGTGCTCGGCCCCTACGGGGACGTGGTCGCCGCGATCGCGAGCGGCGTCGCCTCCATCGGGCCCGCGCTCCTGGGCTTCAGCCAGCTCATCAACATCCTCTCGAAGGTCAAGCTCGCGAGCCTCGCCACGTTCGGCGTCTGGGGGCTCATCATCGCGGCCGTCGTCGTCCTCGCGGTCGTGATCATCCGCAACTGGGACAAGATCAAGGCGTTCCTGCTCAAGGTCTGGGGCATCCTCAAGGCCGCGGCGCTCAAGGTCTGGGACGGCATCAAGGCCGCCGCGCTGCGCCTGTGGAGCGCGATCAAGGGCCCCGTCCAGGCCTACCTCGGCTTCTGGCGCGGCGCGTTCTCCGTCATCTGGTCGGTGGCGAAGGCGGTCTGGGACCGGGTCGTCGGGGCCGTCCGGTGGGCGTGGGGCCTGATCAAGGGCATCTGGTCGGGGGCCAAGGAGTGGTTCCGCGGCCTCTTCGGCGGCATCAAGGACCTCGCGGTCGACGTCTGGAACGGGATCGTCGGGGCCCTCAGGACGATCTGGAACGGGCTCGCCGGGCTCTGGAACCGGACCGTCGGCAGCTGGCGCATCGGGTTCCCGGACTGGCTCAAGTACGTTGGGCTCGGCGCCATCGCGGGCAAGGGCTGGGACGTGCCGGACCTGCCGACCCTCGCCCGCGGAGGCATCGTCACGCGCCCGACGCTCGCGCTCGTCGGTGAGGCCGGGCCGGAGGCCGTCATCCCGCTCGGACGCACCGGCACACCGCGCATCGACGTCCGCGTCGTGCTCGACCGGCGCCGCTTCGTCGAGGCGACCGACGCGGAGTACTCCTGGGGAGGTCGGTGGTAGGCGGTGGCCTGGTCGGTCCGCCTCTACGACCTCGCCGGCTCACTCGTCTCCTCCTCGGCGCCGTTCGCCTCGGCCACGGCGCGCTGGGAGCTCGACGGCCCCGGCTCGCTCGAGGTCACCCTCCGCGAGGCGCAGGTCCCCCCGTGGCTCGCCGGTCAGCGTCGTGTCGAGCTGCGGCGCGAGGACGACACCGTCGTCTGGGGCGGGTGGCTCCTCGGGCTGGACGCGAGC
>BEHO01000119.1 GCA_002898915.1 bacterium HR12 | reverse complement strand
TGGTGGCCGTGGCCGCCATCGCCGCCCTCGTCGTGACCAGCCGTCGTCGGGCGGCGCCCGTGGCGGCCCAGGTGGGCGAGGGCGACGCCCTGGCGCCCGCACCGTCGGCCGAGGCCCCGGCGGGTGGTGACGCGCCGCCGACGGCGACCCCGCCGCCGGGCGAGGAGACGCCGCCGCCTCCTCCGCCGCCCGCGCCTTAGGGCGGAGACCCGCGGCTCGCGGGACCTTCGTCGCTCGGGCGTCCCGCATCCGTGCGGCAGCATGCCTCCGACGGGGCGCACCGTCCCCGGGCTCGACCGCACAGGGGAGGCTGAGATGGAGGAGACGCCCAGACGACGGGTGGAGCTGCCGAACGTGGCCGATCCCGCGCCGCTCGGGCTCGCGGCGTTCGCGCTCACCACGTTCCTGCTCTCCGCGAAGAACGCGGGGTGGACCGACGGCGGGAACGCCTGGCTCGGGTTCGCGTTCGCCTACGGGGGGCTCGCCCAGCTGCTCGCGGGGATGTGGGAGTTCCGGAACCGGAACGTCTTCGGCGCGACGGCTTTCTCGACGTACGGCTCGTTCTGGATCGGCCTCGGGCTGTACGTGCTCCTCGTCGAGGAGGGGAGCCCGAACGCGCTGAACGACCTCGGCTGGATCCTGCTCGCCTTCGCCATCTTCAACACGTACATGCTGCTCTGGAGCACGCGGGTGAGCGCCGCCGTGTTCCTCGTGTTCCTCACGCTCGAGGCGACCGAGGTCGTCCTGGCGGCGGGGTTCTTCGCCGCGGCCGAGGGCGTGATCCGGGCGGGCGGCGTGATCGGGATCGTCACGGCCGCGGTTGCCTGGTACGCGTCGGCGGCGGGGGTCGTGAACGGCATGGCCGGCCGCTCGATCCTGCCGGTCGGCCGGGCCCTGTGGCGGGAGACGGCGACCGCGCTCGGGCCCGAGCTGACCCCGGAGGCCGCCAGGGTCCGCGAGCTCCGGTAGGGCCTACACTCGCCGGCGTGCTACGGCGGTCGGCGGGGACGCGATGAGGGCCGCCCCGCGCCTGCGCGGGGGCGCGGCCGCGCGTACCGCGAGCCTGTTCGTCGGGCTCGCGGTGATCGGGGCGGCCATCGTCGCGCTGCTCGAGTCGGGCCTCGGCCTGGCGCCGTGGGACGTGTTCCACCTCGGCCTCGCCGCCCACAGCCCCCTCACGATCGGCACCGCGAGCATCGTGGTCGGGCTCGCCGTCCTGCTCGTCGCCTGGGCGCTCGGGCAACGGCCCGGGTTCGGCACCCTCGCCAACGCCGTCGTGATCGGCGCCGTGGTGGACCTGCTCCGGCGGGTCCCGTGGGTTGCGCGCCTCTCGTCGAGCGGCCTCCCGGTGCGCGGCGGGCTGCTACTGCTCGGGGTCGGCCTGTTCGGGCTGGGCTCCGCCCTCTACATCGGGGCCGGGCTCGGCGCGGGTCCCCGCGACTCGCTCATGCTCGTGCTCGCCCGCCGAACGGGGGTGCGGATCGCGGTGGTCCGCGCCGCCCTGGAGGTCTCCGCCCTCGCCGTCGGGTGGGCCCTCGGCGGCGTCGTGGGGGTGGGGACCGTCGGCGCGGCGCTCCTGCTCGGCCCCGCGGTCGAGGCCTCCTTCCGCCTCCTCGTTCGGCTCGGGGTGGCGGAACCCGCGCCGAGCCTCGAGCTGGCTCCCTGAGGGGGCTTCCATCCAGCGGCCCCAGCGCCTATGCTCCTTGACTCACCGTTCAAAACCGGAGGGGGACCGTGCTGGAGCAGCGCATCCGCGACGAGCGGCAGACGTGGCGACCTCGGCCGACGCTTCCCGGCCGCGACTACCGGGACGAGGCCGTGTGGGAGGAGGAGAAGGAGCGGATCTGGCACGCCACCTGGGTGTGCGTCGGCCGCGCGGAGGAGATCGCCGCGCCGGGCGACTACCGCACCTACGACGTCGCCGGCGAGTCCGTCATCGTGACCCGCAACGCCGAGGGGGAGCTCCGCGCGTTCTTCAACGTGTGCTCCCACCGGGGCACGCGGCTGGTCGACGAGGGCGCGGGCTCCGTCCGGAAGGTCTTCCGCTGCCCCTACCACGCCTGGACCTTCGACCTCGACGGTCGGCTCGTGGGGACGCCCAACGTGGAGCAGGACGAGCTCTTCGACCGGGCCAACTACCCCCTCCATCGCGTCCACGTCGCCACCTACGCGGGGTTCCTGTTCGTCTGCCTCGCGCCGGAAGCGCCGATGCCGCTCGTGGACTTCCTCGACTCCGGGGCCGAGTCGCTCACGAACTACGACCGCTTCGGGATGGCGGACCTCAGGATTGGGCACCGCATCGTCTACGAGGTCAAGTCCAACTGGAAGATCGTGGTCGAGAACTACAACGAGTGCCTCCACTGCCCCACGATCCACCCCGAGCTCGTGCAGGTGGTGCCCCTGTTCCGGTTCGGCGAGGTGTGGGACGAGGAGATCCCCGACGACGGGCTGCAGATGGTGGAGGGGGCGACGAGCTTCAACCCCACCGGGCGCAGCACGCTGCCGCGTCTCCCGGGGATCCGCGACGAGGACGTGAACCGCTACTACGGCATGTACCAGTTCCCGAACCTCGCGGTGGACATGCACCCGGACGCGGTGCAGTACTACATCCTCGTGCCGCGGGGACCGGCGCACACCACGGTGATCAGCGACTACCTCTTCCTGCCGGAGACCATCGCCGAGCGCGACGTCTCGAAGGAGCCGTTCGTCGACTTCTGGGACCTGATCTCGCGCCAGGACTGGGAGGTGTGCGAGCGCGCCCAGCTCGGCGTCTCCTCGCGCGCCTACACGGCCGGCGTCTACCCCCGCAAGGACCGGTTCCTGTTCTGGTTCAACGAGCAGTACCGGGCCTGGATGGGGCGCGAGCCGATCGGCTGATCAGCTCGGCGGGTTCGCCCGGCGGCGCTCGATCACCGCGCGCATCGCCTCGACCACGTCCTCGGCGAGGGGCTCGGGGCGGTGCGTCTCCCACACGTGGAACACGCGCTCGCGGGCCCGCTCGCGGAGCGTCTTCGAGCCGGCCTCCTCCCACGGTTGGCGCCCCTCCCAGGAGAGGACGCGCGGGCTCCAGAGCTCGCGGAAGTGCTTCAGCGTATGGGCCTCGCCGAGGAAGACGTTCCCGGGCCCGACGGCGCGGATCACGTCGAGGGCGATGGTCTCCTCGCTCACCTCGAGCGGCCGGACGAGCCGGCGCGAGGCGCCCACGAACTCGTCGGCGATCACGAGCAGCTCCGGCGAGAACAGCAGGCCGCCCTCGATGCACCCCGCGTCGAAGATCATGTCGATGCCGGCGAGCACGGCGCCCAGGCCGTACCAGGCCACCTCGGCCGCGGCCTGCTCGTCGGCGTCCTTGGAGTCCCCGCCGAAGGTCATCCCGACCGAGGGCAGGCCCCAGCGACGGCAGAGCTGGCCCATCGCCATGAGGAAGCGGACCCCGTCGGGGCCGCCGGCCGTGACGGTGCCGTAGCGCATGTCCATCACGAAGGGCACCGTGCCGGAGACGAAGGGCGTCCCCGGGCGCCGGAGCTCGGCGAGCACGAGCCCGGCGAGGGTCTCGGCGGCGGCCACCACGAGCGTGCCGGCCACGGTGACCGGCCCCGTCGCGCCGACCTGGGGCGCCGCCTGGCAGCAGACCGGCATGCCGCGGTCGGCGGCCACGAACAGCTTCTGGAGGGTCTCGGGGTTGAACAGGAGCGGCGAGACCGAGTTCAGGTACGGCACGAGGAACGGCCGCTCGCGCAGGGCCTCGGGGCCCCGGCCACGATCTCGGCCATCTCGTAGATGTCCGCGAGCTCGGCGCCGCCCCCGGCCACGAGGGGCATGAGGGGCTTCGTCGTGTTCGTCACCATCGCGAGGAACTCGCTCTGGTTCACGATGTGGAGCGGCAGCTCGTCGGAGGGGCGCGTCACCCCGGGCGTGGCCACGAAGTCGATGTCCGGCAGGGCGTCCGCGAGGAGCGCGGTCTCGGCGGTGGCCTCGAGCGTGAAGGGCTCGATGGTGCGGTCCCGGGGGTTCAGGTAGTTGAGGTTCGTCACGCCGGCGCAGACGTACACGTTGCCGGCGCCGAGCTCCATCGCCGGCTCCCCGCGCCGGTCGTAGATCGTGAACCGTTCCGGGGCGACCTCGAGCGAGCGCTCCACGAGCTCGGCGGGGATCCGCACGAGGTCCTCACCCTCCAGGATCGCGCCGTGCTCCCGGAGGAGCTCCCGCGCCTCCGGGGTCGTGATCCGCACCCCGGGGTCCTGGAGAACGGCCAGGGCCGCCTCGTGGAGGCGCTCGATCTCCTCCGGGGTCTGGAGATCCAGGGTGCGCCCGCCCATCAGGCCTTGATCCTCGTCCGATCCGGGTCGTACAGGGGCCGGAGCGAGGCCACGGCCGGGACCCGCCTGCCGGCCACCTCGAGCTCGAAGTTCCACTCCGAGATGGCCTCGGCGGGGATCCCCCGCTCGTCCTCCACCATCCCGAGGCCGACGGCGCCCCCGAGCGTGTGCCCGTAGGCGCCGACGCGGTTGTAGCCGACCCACTCCCCGTCGCGCAGGATCGGCTCGCCGCCGAAGAGCAGGGGCTCGGGGTCCTTCAGGAGGAACTGGACGAGCCGTCGCTTCGGCGGCCCCGCCTCGCGTTGGCGGAGCAGGGCGTCGCGCCCGATGAAGCCGCCGGGCTTGTCCCACGCGACGCAGAACTCGAGCCCGCACTCGATCGGCGTGTCGGTGTTGTCCACGTCGAGGCCGTAGTCGCGGTAGGCCTTCTCCAGCCGGAGGCTGTTCATGGCGAGCAGGCCGACGTCGCGGTACCCGAGGTCCTCGCCGGCCTCGACGAGGGCGTCGTAGACGGTGAGCGCGAGGTCCGAGGGCACGTGGAGCTCCCAGCCGAGCTCGCCCACGTAGGTCACCCGAAGGGCCAGGACCTGGGCGTAGTGCACGTCGATCTCGCGGGCCGTCATGTAGGGGAAGGCCTCGTTCGAGAGGTCGGCGCTCGTGAGGCGCGCGAGGAGCTCGCGCGAGCGCGGACCCTG
>BEHO01000118.1 GCA_002898915.1 bacterium HR12 | reverse complement strand
CTGGTCGACGCCCTCGGCGAGAGCCCGCTGCCCGAGACGGAGTGGCGCGCCCTCGCCGAGCTCCTCGGCCCGGAGCTCCTCGCCGACCTGCTCGGGATCTCCCCCTCGAGCCTGCGCCGGTACGCGACCGGCGCCCGGCGGACCCCCGATCCGATCGCGGCGCGTCTCCACTTCCTGGCCTCCGTGGTCGCCGACCTGCGCGGCACGTACAACGCGCGCGGGGTCCGGCGGTGGTTCGAGCGTCCGCGTTCGGCGCTCGGTGGCCGGGCGCCGAAGGACGTGCGCCGGGGGCCGTGGGATCCCGACGACGAGGGACCGCGGGCCGTCCGAGCCCTGGCGCGGTCGCTGCTCGTCGGCTCGGCCACCTGAAGTGTCGGCGGCCCGCGCGATGCTGCTCGCATGATCGGGTACCGCCACGTGGACGCCCGCTTCCCCTTCCTGTGGGAGGCGTCGGACCAACCGCCCGCCCGGTGGCACGGCGCCGGGGAGGGCCCCGTCCATACCTTCGCCGACACCCCCGACGGCGCCTGGGCCGAGCTCCTCCGCCACGAGGAGATCACCGATCCCGAGGACGTCCTGACGATCCGCCGCGGCCTGTGGGCCGTCGAGCTCGGGGACGTCGAGGACCTGCCCCGTCCGCGGCTGCCGCGGCGGACCCTCACGGGGGGGACCGAGACGTACGAGGCGTGCCGCCGGGAGGCCCGGCGGCTCCGCGCGCGGGGCGCGGTCGGACTGGTCGCGCCCTCCGCGGCGCTCCGCGAGGGCGGGGCGCACGGCTGGTGCGTGGACGGCGGGCTCCGCCCCGGTCCGCGCCGTGACGGTCGGACGGTCGTGCTCTTCGGGCGGCGTCCGGACCTCGTCGGCTGGGCCGCGGCCGCCGAGGGAAGGCCCGATCCGTCCCTGCTCGACCGGGTGCGTCCCCTGCGCGCCTGAGCCCGTCAGGAGGCGGGCTGCGGTCAGGGGGCGGGTCGGGCCGGGCGGTCGTGGATCGGCCCGGGTCGGTCGCGGAGGAACCCGCCGCGGCGGCCGCGCTTGACCGCGACGATCTCCGCGACGATGGCCGCCGCGATCTCCTCCGGCCCCTCGGCCCCGAGGTCGAGACCGGCCGGGGCCCGCAGGCGTCCCAGGTCGCCCTCGCCGATGTCCAGCCCCTCCTCGCGGAGCTCGTGCAGGAGCCGCTGGGTCCGCGCGTGGGGTCCGAGCATGGAGATCGAGCGCACCGGCGAGGCGAGGAGCGCGCGCAGGTAGTCCTTGTCCCGCAGGAAGTTGTGGGTCATGACCACGGCGAAGGTCCGCTCGTCGAGCGGCGCGCGCTCGGCGACCCGGTCGGGGCGCTCGAGCGCGACGAACCCGGCGGCCTGCGGGAAACGCTCGCGGGTGAGGAACGCCGGGCGGTCGTCGACGACGATGGGGCTCCAGCCGAGGTTCGCCGCCGCGGCCACGAGGGGCACGGCGTCGTGCCCGGCCCCGCAGATCACCAGGCGGAGCGGCGGCTCGAGGACCTCCACGAAGGCGCGGACGCCGCCCGGCAGGTCCCGGATCTCGGAGCGCTCGGCGGCGAGGAGCTCCCGGGCCGCCTCCACGGCCGCCGCGTCGGTCTCCGGCGCGCCGAGCGAGCCCCGCGTCTCGCCCTCCGGGGTCACGAGGAGGCGGTTCCCCTGCTCCACGCCGGGGGCGCCGGCGTCGAGCACGGTCACCATGCAGATCGGGCGCTCCCGCTCGAGCGCCATCCGCAGCGCCCCCGCGACCTCCGCCGCCTTGTCCGCGGGCTCCACGAAGAGCTCGATCGCGCCGTTGCAGCCGAGGCCCCAGCCCCAGACCGCGTCGTCGTCGGCGGTGAGGTCGAAGGAGACCACCCGGGCGTGCCCCTCGGCCATCACGATCCGCGCGACGTCGGCGACGTCGCTCTCCAAGCACCCGCCGCTGATGTTCCCGATCGGCGCGCCCTCCTCGGGCACGAGGAGCCGCGCGCCGGGTCGTCGGTACGTCGAGCCCCGGACGGCGACGATCGTGGCGAGGGCGAGCTTCTCCCCCCGGGCCGAGAGCGACTCGATCGGGGCGAGCACGTCGGTCAGCTCGCTCATGGCGAGGATGGTACGCCGTTCGCCCCCGAACGGTGTCGTCAGCTCGCGGCCGTGAGGAGGGCGTCGAGCTCGCGCTCGCGCCGGAGCGCCCGCGCGTACCAGCCGCCGCGCGCGAGGAGCTCGGCGTGGGTGCCCCGCTCCACGATCCGGCCCGCGTCGAGGACGACGATCTCGTCCACGTCCTCCAGACCGGCGAGCCGGTGCGTGATGAGCAGGAGCGTGCGCCCCGCCCCCACGCGGAGGAGGTCGCGGACGAAGGCGTCCCCGCCCGCGACGTCGAGGTGCTCCCGCGGCTCGTCGAGCACGAGCACCGGCGTCCGTGCGAGGAGCACCCGGGCCAGGGCCAGGCGTTGGCGCTCGCCGCCCGACATCCGCGCGCCGTGCTCGCCGACCATGGTCCGCAGGCCCTCCGGGAGCCGCTCGACGAAGGCCCGCAGGCCCGCGCCCTCCAGGGCCTCGAGCAGCTCGGCCTCGGTGGCGCTCGGCCGGGCGATCCGCAGGTTCTCCTCGATCGTGGTGTCGAACACGTGGGCGCGCTGCTCCATGAGCCCCACGAGGCGCCGGACCTCGTCGGGGGCGACTCGCCGCGCATCGACGCCGTTCACGAGGTAGACGCCGCCCGAGGGATCCACGAACCGGGCGAGGACCGCGGCGAGCGTGCTCTTGCCCGCGCCGCTCGGGCCGACCACGGCGATCCGGCGGCCGGGGGGGAGCTCCAGGGAGATGTCGCGGAGGGCGGGGGGTGCGTCGGCCGCCCACCGGACCGTGACGTCCCGGAGCTCGAGGTGGGGGGAGCCGGAGGGCGGGGCGAGGGGCTCCGCGGGCCCCGGGACCGACTCGGGCGCGTCGAGGACCTCCACGACGCGGCGGGCGGCCTCGCGCACCCGGCGGAGCTGCTGGGCGGCCATGGGCAGCGGGGCGACGAGCTCGAAGGCCGCGAGGGGCGTGAGGACGGCGACGGCGAGGAGCACGCCGTCGAGGCGCCCCGCCCGCACCGCCGCCGTGCCGGCCGCCAGGCAGGCGAGGACGGTGAGCCCGGTGGCGAGGGCGATCGTGGCGGCCCCCACCCCCGCGGCGAGGGCCGCCCGCCGCTCGCCGCGGCGCAGGCGCTCCCCGGCCTCGGCGATCCGCCCCAGGCGGTCCTCGGCGGCCCCCGCGGCGACGAGCTCGGCGGCGCCCTCGAGGAGCTCCACCGTGCGGGCGGCGAGCTCGGCCCGGGCCTCGGCCAGGCGCCGCTCGCTCCGGCGGGTGAGCGCGCCGGCCAGGGCCGGCCCGAGGAGCCCGGCGACGGCGAGGCCGAGGGGCGCGAGGAGCCCCACGGGGGGCTCCAGGGCGCCGAGGAGGGCGGCGACGCCCAGGGCCGAGATCGCCGCGACGGCCGCGGGCGGTAGCACGCGGAGGTAGAGCTCCTGGAGGGTCTCGACGTCGTTCACGAGGCGCGAGAGCAGGTCGCCGGAGCGGAACGCCGCGAGGCCGGCGGGCGCGAGCCGCTCCAGGCGCTCGTACACCCGGACCCGGACCTCGACGAGGACGCGGAAGGCGGCGTCGTGGCCGACGAGCCGCTCCAGGTAGCGCGAGACGCCCCGGCCGATCCCGAAGGACCGCACGGCCACGATGGCCACGGTGAGGGTGAGGATCGGCGGGCGGAGCGAGGCGCGGGAGATCAGGTAGGCCGAGGTCGCGGTGAGGCCGATCCCCATCCCGGCCGTGACCACCCCGAGGAGCGTGGCGAGGACGAGGCGCCCGGCGAGGGGTCGCGCGAAGCCGAGCACGCGGAGCACGTCCCTCATCGGGCGACCTCAGCGGCGTCCGGCGTCCGATCGGCGCCCGGTCCCGGCACCCGCACCACCCGATCGGCGAGCTGGAGGAGGGAAGGACGGTGGGCGACGAGCACGACCGTCCGCCCCTCGGCGAGACGTGCCACGGCCTCCAGGACCCGCTGCTCGGTGGGGCCGTCGAGGGCCGCGGTGGGCTCGTCGAGGAGGACGATCGGCGCATCGCGCAGGAAGGCGCGGGCCAGGGCCAGGCGCTGGCGCTGCCCCTCGGAAAGGCCGGCGCCGCGCTCGCCGAGGCGGGTGGCCGGCCCCTCGGGGAGCTCGGCGACGAAGTCGGCCCCGGCCTCGGCGAGGGCTCGGGCGACCTCCTCGTCGGTGGCCGTCGGACGCGCGATCCGGACGTTCTCGGCCACCGTCCCGGCGAACAGGTGCGGGGCCTGGGGGACCCAGGCCACGCGCTCGCGCCACCGCCGCGGGTCGAGCTCGGCGAGATCGACCTCGCCCACGGGGGTCTCGAGGAGCACGCGGCCCGCGGTCGGCCGCACGAACCCGAGGAGGACGGAGAGGAGCGTGGACTTCCCCGCGCCGTTCGGTCCCACCAGGGCCACGGTCTCGCCCGGCGCGACCGCGAAGCGCACCGGGGGCGGGACCGGCCTGCCCGGGCGGGCCACGACCACGTCCTCGAACCGGATCGTCGTGGCCCGGGGATCCGGGAGATCCGTCCGCGAGCCCGGTCGGGGCGCGGTCGCCTCCAGGACCTCGAGGGCGCGGGCCGCCGCCGACAGCCCGTCCTGGCTCGCGTGGAAGTGCTGGCCGACGAGGCGCAGCGGCAGGGAGGCCTCGGGCGCCAGGAGGAGCACGGCGAGACCCCGCTCGAGGTCGAGGCCGCCGCCCACCAGGCGCACGCCGATCGTGACCGCGACGAGCGCGACCGAGATCGTGGCCAGCAGCTCGAGCGTGAGGGAGGACACGAAGGAGATCCGGAGCACCGCCATCGTGACCCGCCGGTGCTCGTCGCCGCGCTCCCGGATCCCCCGCACCTGGCCCCGCGAGCGCCCGAACGCCTTCAGCGTGGGCAGCCCGCGGACGAGGTCCAGGAACGAGCCGGCGAGGAGCCGGAGGGCCTCGTACCGACGGGCCTGGGCGCGCTCCGTCGCCCACCCCACGAGCGCCCCGAAGACAGATCGGAA
>BEHO01000117.1 GCA_002898915.1 bacterium HR12 | reverse complement strand
ACCTCCAGCGTGACGTCCCGGAGGGCCGTGACCTCCCCGCCCCGAGCTCCCCGGTAGGTCTTGGTCACGCCCCGGGCGGCGAGCTTCGGGGCGGCGCCGCCGGCCCGCGGCACCACCCCGAGCCGCTCCGGCCGCACGCTCACCGCGCGCCCCCCGCGCCCACCGTCCTCACGGCCCCTCCACCTCCGGCTCGCCCATGTCCCGCAGGATGCCGTTGAGATCCTCCAGACGGTACAGGTCCTCGAAGTCGGTCGGCTCCTCGTCGAGGCACCCCGCCTGGTAGGCGTTCCTCGCCATCGCCACCTGCGTCGCGGCAGCCGGGTCCCACGTGAACGTCAGCTTCGACCAGGCCTCGTCCACCACCGCCCGATCCAGCGGCGGCGCGCCGGCCAGCGCGAGCTGCGACAGCGCGACCCGCTTCGCCGCGTCCGGGTCGCGGTTCATCAACCGGATCGCCTCCACGTTGGCCCGGACCAGTCGGCGGACGACGTCGGGATGGGCCTCGAGGTAGGTGGTGCTCACGAGGAGCTGGGTGGTGACCCACCGCCCGTCCGGCCAGAGTTCGGCCTCGTCGAGGAAGGGCGTCGCGAGCCCCTGGTTGACCAGGAGACTCGGGTAGGGCTCCGGCTCCCAGGCTCCGTCCACGCCCCCCGAGCGGAAGAGCCCAGGGAGGTCGGGGTTGTCGACTATGGCCACCGCGATGTCGCCACCCTCCTCGCGGGTCCGGAGGCCCTGCTCGTGGAGCCACGTCCGGAGCGCGACGTCCTGCGTGTTGCACTCGCCGGTGACCGCGATCCGCTTGCCGTGGAGGTCCCCGGGCGAGCGGACCCCGGCCCCCGTCCGCACCACGAACGAGGCTCCGCCGACCGCGGCCCCCGACACCACGGCCACCTTGCCCGACCGCACCCAGAGGGCCGCGGTCGGTCCTGGGCCGATGTACGTCGCGTCGATCGAGCCCGAGAGGAGGGCGATCCCGGCGTCGCTCCCGGAGTTGAAGACCGTGACCTCCACCCGGGTCGGGCCCATCACCCGGTCGAAGATCCCAGCCCCGAGGGCCACATAGCCCGGCGCGTGCGTGAGGTTCGGGAAGATCCCCAGTCGGAGGACGCGCGCGCTCCCTCGCGCCCTCACCTCTGAGCCCTGGCAGCCCACGGCGATGAGCGTGAGAAGGGCCGCCGCAGCCACGGCTCGGCGCGATCCCCGCAGCGCCACCGCCCTCCGCATGGCATCACCCCCCTGAAGATGCGGAAAGGCCGCGGCACGTCGTGCCGCGGCCTCCAGTCGTCTGGTCAGCCCGCGTTCCGTCGGGAACCTATCAACCCTCGAGCCGACGGGTCAACGTCACCGCAGGCGGAACTTCTCCGCCATCTCGATCTGTACCACCTTCCCGTCCTGGACGATCAGGAGGACCGTTCCGTAGCGGAGACGGCGGAGGATCTGGACCACGCGGGCCACGACCTCACGCTCCTCCTGCGTGAGGTCCTTCGGGAGCACGGGGTCCTCCGGCGGTCCGCCACGTGAAGTCACGGCAGGCCAACCCTAGCAACCGGGGTCCTCCGGCTGCACGGCGCAGCGATCCACCCTACCGGGGAGCGCCACGACCCCGCCCTCACGCGGGGACGCGCTCCGGGACCCGGAACACGAGGCCCTCGGGGGTGGCGTCCACCTCGACCTCGTCGCCCTCGCGGACCTCGCCCGAGAGGAGCTTGAGCGCGAGGGGATCCTGCAGGTGCCGCTGGATCACGCGCCGGAGCGGCCGCGCGCCGAAGGCGGGCTCGTAGCCCTTGTCGGCGAGCCAGGCCCGGGCGGCCTCGGTGAGGCGCAGCGTGAGCTTCCGCTCCGCGAGGCGCTCGGCGAGACGTGCCACCTGCAGGTCTACGATCCGCTCGATCTCCTCCCGCCCGAGGGGCGAGAACACCAGGATCTCGTCGATCCGGTTCACGAACTCCGGGCGGAAGGCGGCCCGCACCGCCTCCAGGACCTGCCGCTTCCGCTCCTCGGGGGAGAGGGCGGGGTCCTGGAACAGGTGGCTCCCGAGGTTCGAGGTCATGATCACCACGGTGTTGCGGAAGTCCACGGTGCGGCCGTGGCCGTCGGTGAGCCGGCCGTCGTCCAAGAGCTGGAGCAGCACGTTGAACACGTCGGGATGGGCCTTCTCCAGCTCGTCCAGGAGGATCACGGAGTAGGGGCGGCGGCGGATCGCCTCGGTGAGCTGGCCCCCCTCCTCGTAGCCGACGTAGCCGGGCGGGGCGCCGACCAGGCGCGAGACGGTGTGGCGCTCCTGGTACTCGCTCATGTCGATCCGGACCATCGCCCGCTCGTCGTCGAAGAGGTACTCGGCGAGGGTCCGGGCGAGCTCGGTCTTGCCGACCCCGGTCGGGCCGAGGAAAAGGAACGAGCCGATGGGGCGGTGGGGGTCCGAGAGCCCCGCCCGCGAGCGGCGGATCGCGTTCGCGACGGCCGTCACGGCCTCGTCCTGGCCGACCACCCGGCGGTGGAGCGCCTCCTCGAGGTGGATGAGCTTCTGCATCTCGCCCTCCATGAGGCGCGAGACCGGGATGCCGGTCCAGGCCGAGACGACCTCCGCGATGTCCTCCTCGGTGACCTCCTCCTTCAGCATCCTCACGTCCTTCTGGAGCTCGGCCAGGCGCGCGTTCTCCGCCTCGAGCTGCTTCTGGAGCTCGACGATCCGGCCGTAGCGGAGCTCGGCGGCGCGCTCCAGGTTGCCCTCGCGCTCGGCCCGCTCGGCCTCGGCGCGGGCCTCCTCGATCTCCTGCTTCAGCGAGCGGATCGCCTCGATCCGCTCCTTCTCCTGCTGCCAGTGGGCCTTCATCGCGGCGGCGCGCTCCTGGAGGTCGGCGAGCTCGCGCTCCAGCTTCTCCAGGCGCTCCCGGGAGGCCCGGTCGGTCTCCTTGCGGAGGGCCGCGCGCTCGATCTCCAGCTGCTTGATGCGGCGCTCGACCTCGTCGATCTCGACCGGCATGGAGTCGATCTCGATCCGGAGGCGGCTCGCGGCCTCGTCCACGAGGTCGATGGCCTTGTCGGGCAGGAACCGGCCGGTCACGTAGCGGTCTGCGAGGACCGCGGCGGCGACGAGGGCCGGGTCCTGGATCCGCACGCCGTGGTGGAGCTCGTACCGCTCCTTCAGCCCCCGGAGGATCGCGATCGTGTCCTCGACGGAGGGCTCGCCCACGTAGACCGGCTGGAAGCGGCGCTCCAGGGCGGGGTCCTTCTCGATCCGCTCGCGGTACTCGTCGAGGGTCGTGGCGCCGATCATGCGGAGCTCACCGCGGGCGAGCATGGGCTTGATCATGTTGCCGGCGTCCACGGCCCCCTCGGCCGCCCCCGCGCCGACGATCGTGTGGAGCTCGTCGACGAAGGTGATGATCCCGCCCTCGGCGTCGGCGATCTCGCGGAGCACCGCCTTCAGGCGCTCCTCGAACTCGCCCCGGTACTTCGCGCCCGCCACCATGGCGCCGATGTCGAGGGCCACGAGGCGCTTGTCCTTCAGCGACTCCGGCACGTCGCCGGCGACGATCCGCTGGGCGAGCCCCTCGACGATCGCGGTCTTGCCCACGCCGGGCTCGCCGATCAGCACGGGGTTGTTCTTCGTCCGGCGCGAGAGCACCTGGATCACGCGGCGGATCTCCTCGTCCCGCCCGATCACCGGATCGAGCTTGCCGCGGCGGGCGAGCTCGGTGAGGTCCCGGCCGTAGCGCTCGAGCGCCTGGTACTTCTCCTCGGGGGTCTGGTCCGTCACCCGCTGGCGCCCACGCACCTCGGCCAGGGCGGCGAGGACCTTGTCGCGGTCGAGCCCGGCCTCGCGGAGGATGTCCGCGGCCCGGGTGTGCCCGGCGAGCATCGCGAGGAGCAGGTGCTCGGTGGACACGTACTCGTCGGTGAGGGCCGCGGCCTCGCGGAAGGCCTGCTCGAGCATGGCGCCGGTCGCCTGGGAGATCCGGATCTCCCCGCCCGGCGCGTAGACCTTCGGCAGCCGGTCGAGGGCCGCGTCCACCCGGTCGCGGAGCGGCTTCGGCGCCACCCCCAGGCGGTGCAGGAGGGGGAAGATCACCCCCTCGGGGTCCGAGAGCAGCGCGAACAGCACGTGCTCCGGCTCGATCGCCTGGTGGTTCCTGGCGAGCGCCTGCTCCCGCGCGGCCTCCAGGGCCGCCTGGCTCTTCAACGTCAGTCGGTTGGCATCCATGGTTCCGTCTTCCTTCGTTCCTCTCGGTGCGTCCGTCCCTCGTCGTCGCGGATCGGCGCGGGCGGGCGAGGCCTCACAGGTACGGCGCCTCGCCCTCCACGTCGGCCCGCGTGATCGCGTACATCGCGTGATCCCGCGGCGGCCCGTCGGCCGTGGGCATGAACCCCCGGAGCACGCCCTCGAGCCGGAACCCGCAGCGCTCGAGGGCGCGCCGCATCGCCACGTTGTCCAGGTCGGTCGTCGCCTGGACCCGGTGCGCGCCCTCGCGGGCGAACAGGTGCCGGGTGAGGAGCGCCACGACCTCCGTGCCGATCCCCCGCCCCCGGTCGGCGGCGTCCCAGAGGTCGATGCCGATCTCCCAGACCCCCGGGGGCATCGCCTGGTCGGACGACCGGGCCTGGGCGTCGCCGACGAGGCGCCCGTCGGCCTCGACGGCGAAGAGGATCTCCCAGGTGGTCCGGGTCCCCGAGAGCGCGAGCCGGTGCCGCCACGCCGCTCGGTGCTCCTCGGTCTGGGCCGGGGCGTGCGCCATCGCCGGCTCGATCTCCTCGGGCCGGAACGGCCGGAGCACGACGCGCTCGCCCCGGATCGTCGTCACCGCACGACCTCCCCCGGCGACCGGCCCACGAACCCGAACACCTGCATCGTGCGCACCGGGACGATGTCGGTCCCGCGACGCCCGGGCGCCGGGATCGGCCGACGCGCGAGCTCCGCCTCGAGCTCCCGGATCCGGCGCTGCAGGCGCTCGAGCTCCCCCTGCATCTGGATGATCCGCTTCACGCCCGCGAGGTTCACCCCCTCCTGCGTGAGCGCCTGGATCATCCGCAGCCGCTCGATGTCGCGGGCCGAGTACAGCC
>BEHO01000116.1 GCA_002898915.1 bacterium HR12 | reverse complement strand
CAGGTCCCCGCGACCCCCGATGTCGTAGACGAGCCCGATCGTGATGCCCTCGCCGGGCTTGCCGCCGCCGGTCTCGCCGGTCGGCCCGGTCTGCCCGCCGCCCTCACCGCCGCCGCAGGCGGCGGCCAGGATGGCGACGACCGCGACGAGGGCGAACAGCCGTACGGTCTTCCTCATCCCCTTCCCCCCTTACTCGTCCGGGCGCTCCCGCGCGCCGGAGCGCCCCGGGGGCGCTCCCGACGCATCATACGTAAGCTGGGTCGACCGAAGTTCGGGATCGCGGAACCCCGTCCGGCCGCTCACTCGGTCCCGAAGAGCCGGTCCCCGAAATCCCCGAGCCCCGGCAGGATGTAGCCCCGGTCGTTGAGCTCGCGGTCCAGGGAGGCCGTGAAGATCGGCACGTCCGGGTGGTCGCGCTGGAGGCGGCCCACCCCCTCCGGGGCCGCCACGACGCACACGAAGCGGATCGTCGCCGGCGAGCCGGCCTCCTTCACCGCGTCGCAGGCCGCCGAGCCCGAGCCACCGGTCGCGAGCATGGGGTCGAGGATCAGCACGTGCCGGCCGTCCACCGGGGGGAGCTTGCGGTAGTAGGACTGGGGCTGGAGCGAGGCCTCGTCCCGCTCGAGTCCGATGTAGCCCACGGCCACCTCCGGGAACAGCTCGGTCACGGCCTCGAGCATCCCGAGGCCGGCGCGGAGGATCGGGACCGCGACGAGATCGCCCAGCACGCGCCCCGTCGTGCGCTCGAGGGGCGTCTCCACGGCGACCTGGGTGGTGGGGAGGTCGCGGATCGCCTCGAGGGCGAGGGCGAGGGCGAGGCGTTTCGCGAGCGTGCGGAAGACCGGCGGGGGCGTGGCGCGGTCCCGGAGCGAGGTCAGGAGGTGCTCGGCGAGCGGGTGATCCACGACCGTCACGGACATCGGACGGCATCGTAGACGGTTGCCAGGCGGCGCGCCTCCTGGCAGGATGTGGGTCGATGCGACGGTTCTTCGGCGGCCGGTACTTCTTCTACGGCGGGGACGACCCGGCGTAGTCGCCTGAGCCGTCGCAGCGAAGGGGACCCCGGGTCGAGGACCCGGGGTTTTCCGTCCCCGGGACCGACCCGCCGAGCGTGGAGGACGAGCGATGGTCGTGGTGATGAGGACGGACGCCACGGAGGCGGATATCGAGCGCGTCTGCGAGCGGGTGCGCGAGGCCGGCGGCGAGGCCTTCGTCTCCCGCGGGACGGTGCACACGATCATCGGGCTGGTCGGGGACTCCGCGCTCTTCCGAGCGCTCGACCTCGACAGCCTGCCCGGCGTCGACCGGCTGATCCAGGTCGGCAAGCCCTACAAGATGGTCGCCCGCTCGCTCCACCCCGAGCCGACCACGGTGCGGATCGGTCCGGCGCAGGTCGGGCGCGATCGCTTCACGATCATCGCCGGGCCCTGCGCCGTGGAGAGCGAGGAACAGGCGCACGAGGCCTGTCGGGCGGCCAAGGAGGCGGGCGCGACGATCCTGCGGGGGGGCGCGTTCAAGCCCCGGACGTCCCCCTACTCCTTCCAGGGGCTCGGCAAGCGCGGCCTGGAGATCCTCGCGGAGTGTCGGGCCGAGACCGGCCTCCCGGTCGTGACCGAGGTCGTGGACCCGCGCGACGTCGACCTCGTCGCCGAGTGGGCCGACGCGCTCCAGATCGGGACCCGGAACATGCAGAACTTCGAGCTCCTCAAGGCGGTCGGGGCGGCGGCCAAGCCCGTGCTGCTCAAGCGGGGCTTCGCGGCGACGATCGAGGAGTGGCTCATGGCGGCCGAGTACATCGCCCAGCGCGGCAACTCGGAGATCGTCCTGTGTGAACGGGGGATCCGCACCTACGAGACCGCGACCCGGAACACGCTGGACCTCGCGGGCATGGCCGTCGCGCAGCGGGAGAGCCACCTCCCGGTGATCGTCGACCCCTCCCACGCCACCGGGCACCGGGACCTCGTCCCGCCGATGGCCCGGGCCGCCCTCGCGGCCGGGGCCGACGGGGTGATGATCGACGTGCACCCCAACCCCGAGGAGGCCCTGTGCGACGGGCCGCAGGCGCTGAGACCCGCGGACCTGGAAGCGCTCGCGCGGGAGCTCCGCGCGCTGGCGGAGGTGCTCGGCCGGCCGATCGGGTGAGGGGCGCGGCTACGCCGGGACGACCGGGGTGAGCTCCGCGATCTCGCAGGTCCCGCGCCAGCGCGCGATGGACTCCTCCGGCGGCCCCGCGCGGCTGCGGCGCCGGTCCGCGAGGACCTTCGCGGCTTCCTCCCACTCCGCCCCCTCGAGGAGGCGGACGACGGCGGGGAACTCGGCGAGGGCAGTGTGCCCGCCCTCGGCCTTGCGCCGGGTGATGACGACGAGCTCGCTCGCCCCAGGCAGGCCGGGGACCGTCTGCTCCTCGGGGCCGGGCTCCCGCTTGGACAGCACGAGGATCTTCCCGTTGCGGAAGGCGAACCACGCGGGGATCGTGCGGCGACGGCCGTCCTCCTCCACCCCCACGAAGATCACGTCGGAGCGCTTCAGGCCGTCCTCGATCCGCTTCGGCAGCTTGCCCTGGGGCTCCTGCACGTACACCGGCACCTCGATCTCGCCGATGATCTCGTCGTCGAGGATGAACGAGACGAGGTGCGTGCCGGTGATCTCGAACCGCGCGTCCTCCACGACGTCCGTCTCGACCGTGAGGTCCATCGAGCCCCGCATCCGTCGCGGCGCCGGTCCCCACCGGTAGACGGTGCGGCCGGTAGGGTCGATGATCCGAACCTCCTCGGCCACGACGCCCGTCGGGACCTTCCACGCCCGGTGGAGGACGAAGGGGAAGGCCCGCCCCGGCGCGGCGGCGAGGTAGATGCCGGACGGCGCCCGCTCGCCCTCCGCGTCGAAGACCCTGCGGTCGACCGCACTCGCGAAGACCAGCTCTCCGATGGCCATCGGCCCGGAACTATAGCGGGGGAAGGGCGCGCCGCGGCGGGCCCCAGGGACCCGGCCCGCTCAGGCGGTTCGGGCGAGCCACAGGCGCGGCTCCTCGAGCTCCGGGAGGGAGGGCAGCGCCTCCGGCGAGTCCCACATGCGGGCCAGGGTCGCCTCACCGGCGAGCTCGGCCACGGCGTCGCAGAAGGCGCGGCCGGCACGGTACTGCTCGCGCTTCATCTCGATGCCGAGCAGGCGCTCGAACACGGGGTCGCCGGGCTCGGTCTCCCGGTAGCGCCGCATGGCCTCCTCGATCCTCGGGTAGGTGGCCAGCAGGCGCCGTCCGACCGCGTGCGTGACGTGGTCGCCGTAGCCCTCGGCCGCTGCCATGAACGCCTGGATCCGACCCAGCTTGAGCCGCTGCTCGGCGTCGAGGACCGTCCCGAACAGCCCCTCCTCCCCGGTCAGGATCTCCCGCATCTGGTGGGGGTCCGAGGGATCGAGCGACTCCAACCGGCGTGCGAGCCCCTCCGCGTCGATCTCGAGGGTCGCGAGGAAGTCCTCGAGGAGCTCGCGGAAGCGGAGGAGGGCCCAGGGACGGGCGAACTCGAACCGATGGGTCACCTCGTGGATCGCGACCCAGGTCCGGAACTCGGTGCGATCCAGGGACCAGTCCCGCTCGAAGGCCGCGATCTTCGGGACGACGAACAGGAGCGTGCCGGCCCCGCCGGGGCGCGGAACCGCCACGTCGTACTGCCCGAGCACCTGCTGGGCGAGGGCCCCGAGGACGGTGCCGACCTGCGCGCCGAGCAGCAGGGGCGAGAGTTGCTCGAGGAGCTGCATCGCACCCTCCGGCGCCTCCTCGGGGAGCTGCGCCCGCTGGGCCCGCGCCATGGCCTCGGCGATCCTGGCCGCGGCCGGCTCCAACACGCGGCGCAGGCCCTCCAGGTTCTCGGTGATCCACTCGGCCCGCCGGACGGCCTTGACCACCGGCACGTCGTGCGGGGGCTCGAGGCCGGTGAAGGTGGCGACGTGGAGCTCGGCGACGCGGACGGCCTCCTCGAAGGCGCGCCGGTCCTCGTCGGTCGGACGCGGGTCCTCCCGTCCCCACGACGCCGCCGCGATGCCGATCTGGCGCGCCAGCTCCCAGTTCACCGGGCCGCTGGAGGAGAGCAGGACCCGCTGGATCTCGCGGATCAGGGGGACGTCGTTCCAGAAGTCCCCGAAGGGGACCCCCGGTGCGCTCGACCCCTCCCGCTCCGGTCGGTCCGCCGGCTCGCGTGGCTCCACGCTTCAAGCCTACCCCCGAGAGGCACTCCGTCCGCCGACGGCTACGATGGTCCCGTGCGCGAGGGCCTGTCCGTCCGTGTGACCACGGACCCGTTGGACGCGGCGGAGGCGATCGCGGCCGTGGCCGATCCCGCCGCGGGCGCGACCTGCGTGTTCCTCGGCACCGTCCGGGACCACTCGGACGCCGGCTCGGTGACGGGGATCACGTACGAGGCGTGGCGGGAGCTCGCGCTCGCCCGCCTCGCGGAGCTCGGGGAGGAGCTGTTCGCCCGCTGGCCGCTCCGTCGGGTCGCGCTCTGGCACCGCTCCGGCGAGCTCCGGGTCGGTGAGGTCTCCGTCGTCGTCGCCTGCTCCGCCGGTCATCGGGCCGAGGCGTTCGAGGCCTGCCGTCACGGGATCGAGCGTCTGAAGCGGGACGTGCCCATCTGGAAGAAGGAGCACCTCGCCGAGGGCGAGGCCCGCTGGATCATGGGGGCCTGAATGGGCCGGGACCTGGCGATCGATCTGGGGACCGCCAACACCCTCGTGTACCGCCAGGGTCGGGGCGTGGTCTTCGACGAGCCCACGGTGGTCGCGATCGACACCGCGACCGGTCGCGTGGAGGCCCTCGGCAACGAGGCGTGGCGCGCGATCGGCGGCCGCTCGGGGAGCGTGATCGCGGTGCGCCCCCTCCGGCATGGCGTGATGACCGAGTTCGAGGTCACTCAGCGCATGCTCGAGGAGGTCCTGCGGCGGGTGGGCGTGTCGCGGTTCCCCCGACCGCGCGTGCTGGCCTGCGTGCCCTCGGAGGCGACGGAGATCGAGCGGCGAGCGATCGAGGAGGCCGTGCGGGCGGCGGGCGGGAAGTCCGTCGTCCTGGTGGAGGAGGCGCTTGCC
>BEHO01000115.1 GCA_002898915.1 bacterium HR12 | reverse complement strand
GCTGGGCGCCCTCCACCCGGTCGCGGTCGTGTGGCTCGCGATCGCCCTCGTCACCCTGGCCGCCGTGACGTCCGCCCTCGTGGCGTTGGTGCGCCACGCGATGGTCGTGGGGCGGGCGGCGCGGCGCCTCGCGCAGGAGGTGGGGGCGGTGCAGGCGGACCTCGAGGACCTGCGGACGCGCGCGACCCGAGCGGGCGGAAGCCGGCGGTAGGATACCGGGCGCACCCGACCCGGACAGGGACCCGTGTTCAACATCGGACCCCAGGAGCTGTTCGTCATCCTCCTCGTGGCGCTGGTGATCGTCGGCCCGCAGCGCCTGCCCGAGCTCGCCCGGACCATCGGCCGCTGGATGCGGGAGCTGCGCCGGGCCCAGGAGGAGGTGACCCGGACGATCCAGATCGGGCTCGACGAGACCGAGCCGACGAAGCCGACCTTCCCGAAGCCGGGCGCGAAGGGGGCGAGCGGCGGGGGCGACCGCTCCGAGGAGGGCGCCGCGCCGGCGGACCGCGACGGAGCGGCCGAGGAGGGCGTGGCGGACGTCGCCCGGACGCTCGGCCGGGGACTGGCGGAGATCCGTCGGGCCCGGCGGGAGCTGCAGCGGAGCTTCCGGGTGGATCTCACCGAGGGCTCCGGGGAGCCGGGGGCCCGGCCGACGTCGGGGTCGTCTGGCTCGGCCGAAGAGCCCCCGTCGGGGTGAGTCGAGCATGCGCCTGATCCCGGAGCGCTTCCGCCCGAAGCCGCGCGACCCCGAGGGCACGATGACCCTCATCGAGCACCTGGAGGAGCTCCGCTACCGGCCCGTGGTCTCCATGATCGCCATCGCCGTGGGCCCGGTGGTCGGGTGGGTGCTGTACGGGCGCGTCCTCGACCTCCTGCTGAAGCCCTACTGCGACTACTGGCGCACCGTGCCGACGGAGGTGCGTCCCACCCGGGACTGCGGCCTGTTCTTCATGGGCGCGGTGGACCCGGTGACGATCAAGCTGAAGATCGTCGTGTTCATCGGGCTGTTCATCGCCCTCCCGGTGGTGCTGTGGGAGCTGTGGCGCTTCGTGGTGCCGGGGCTGACGAAGCGCGAGCGTCGGTTCGCGGTCGCCTTCGTCACCAGCTCGGTCGTGCTGTTCGCGCTGGGAGCCCTGCTGGCGTACGTGACGCTCCCCAAGGCCCTGAACTTCCTCCTTGGGTTCGCCGGGTCCCGGTTCGTGCCGCTGCTCACCGGGGACCGGTTCGTGAGCTTCGTCATGCTCGTCGCCCTGGCCTTCGGGCTCGCCTTCGAGTTCCCGATCGTGCTCGTCTTCCTCACGGCCCTCGGGCTCGTGAGCACCGACCAGCTCCGCGCCTGGCGACGCTGGGCGATCCTGGCGATCTCGATCTTCGCCGCGTTCATCACGCCGAGCGCCGACCCGTACACGATGCTCGCGATGATGCTCCCGATGATGCTCTTCTACGAGGCGGCTATCATCGTCGGCCGGGCCCTCGGGAAGTAGGGGAGATGGCGATCAAGGGGAAGGGGAAGCCGAAGGGCGGGTCGCGGACGATCACCCCGGGCCCGAAGCCGACCTACGTCCCGGTTCGCCCACCGCTGCTCGCGCGCCGCTCCTTCTGGACCACGGTCGGAGCGGTGGCGCTCGTCCTGCTCGTGGCCGGGGTCTGGTACGGCGTGGCTCGGGAGCGGGCGCAGGCCCGGGAGGCGGAGCTCGCCCGGCGGCTGCGGAACGCGGCGCTCGACCTCCGATCCGCGATCGACCCGATCCTGGCGCCGCTCGGCACGCCCACGCCGCCGAGCGGGTTCGAGGCCTTCCCCGACCTGCGGACGGCCCTCGAGGACGCGGCCGACGGCGGGGGGGCGCCCGCCGATCTGGCGGACGTGGCGGGACCGGTCGCCGAGCGGGCGTCCAAGGCGGCCGACGACCTCGAGGCGGTGGACGCCGCAGGGATCGTGGGCGGCAAGGGCTTCGACATGGCCGTCGTGCTGAACGCGGTGAACGCCCGGGCGCGGATGGTCCAGGGGCTCCGCCTGTTCCACCAGGCCGCCCTGCTCGCCGCCGACGCGGCGGAGCAGGACGGCGAGCTCGCGGCGCGGCTCGTCACGAGGGCGAAGGACGTCTTCGACCTCGCGGGGCGCGTGTTCGCCGACGGGTACCACGACTACGTCGAGGTCCAGCTCGCCGCCGGCGTCTTCGAGCCCGTGATCCCCACCGGATGATGGACGGCCTCCTCCTCCTGCACGCGTGGCCGCTGGACGCCCGGATGTGGGCGCCCCAGCGGGCGGCGCTCCCGCCGGAGCTCCCGGTCGTCGCCCCGGACCATCCGGGGTTCGGTTCGGCGCCCCTCGCGGGGCCGGTGACCACGATGGAGGCGTGCGCCCGCCGCGCCCTGGAGGCCCTCGACGCGGCGGGCGTGGAGCGGGCCGTCGTGTGCGGGCTCTCGCTCGGCGGCTACGTGGCCTTCGAGATCTGGCGCCGGGCCCGCGATCGCGTGCTGGGGCTGGTGTTGGCGAACACCCGAGCCGTGGCCGATCCGCCCGAGGCGGCCCAGGCCCGGCGGGACCTGGCCGCCAGGCTCCGCCGCGAGGGGAACCTCCTCGTCGCCGACCCCCCGAAGCTGCTCGCCCCGGATGCGCCGGCCGAGCTGTGGGAGCGTGTGCGGGGGCTCATCGCCGACCAGTCCGCCGAGGCGATCGCGGCGGCCCTGGAGGGCATGGCGGAGCGGCCGGACTCGACGCCGGACCTCCCGGGGATCTCGGTGCCGACCCTGGTGATCACCTCGAGCGAGGACCAGCTCATCCCCCCGGAGGTCTCGCGGGCGATGGCCGAGGCGATCCCCGGCGCCCGCCTCGAGGTGCTCGAAGGGGTCGGGCACCTCTCCAACCTCGAGGCGCCGGAGCGCTTCAACGCCCTCCTCCTCGAGCACCTCGCCGCCTGCGGGCTGCGTTGAGCCCGGCCTAGACTGCCTGCGTGATCGATCCCGAGCGGTTCGCCGCGCGCTACCCGTTCGCCCTCGACGACTTCCAGCTCGAGGCGATCGCGGCCCTGCACGCCGGGGAGTCGGTGCTGGTCGCGGCCCCGACCGGGTCCGGCAAGACGGTCGTGGCCGAGTACGCCGTGGAGCTCGCCCTGGACGCGGGCGGCCGCTGCTTCTACACCACGCCGCTCAAGGCCCTGTCGAACCAGAAGTTCGGGGACTTCGTCGCGACCCACGGCGCGGCGAAGGTGGGCCTGCTCACGGGGGACAACTCGATCAACCCCGACGCGCCGATCGTGGTCATGACCACCGAGGTCCTGCGGAACATGCTCTACGAGAAGAGCCCCGGGCTCCGGGACCTCCGCTTCGTCGTCCTCGACGAGGTCCACTACCTGCAGGACCCGTACCGGGGTGCGGTCTGGGAGGAGGTGCTCATCCACCTGCCGATCTCGGTCGCCGTCGTGTGCCTCTCGGCGACGATCTCGAACGCCGAGGAGTTCGGGGAGTGGGTCGGCACGCTGCGGGGCCCGACGCGGGTGGTGATCGAGGAGCGCCGGCCGGTCCCCCTCCAGCACCACTACCTCGTGGGGCGCGAGCTGCACCCGATGCACGTCGAGGCGGACGGGAAGCTGGTGCCCAACCCGCACCTGGTGACGCTCGACCGCGAGCTCGCGCGCCTGCGCGAGGGCCGGCGCGGTGGTCCGCCGCACCGACCCCGGGGCCGGGCCCGGGGCGTCTACGTTCCGCGGAGGGAGGAGGTCGTCGAGGTCCTCGCCGAGCACGGGCTCCTCCCGGCGATCTACTTCGTGTTCAGCCGCGCCGGCTGCGACCGCAGCGTCGAGTGGCTCATGTCGGCCGGCATCCGCCTGACGACGGAGGAGGAGGCCGCCCGGATCCGGGACTTCGCGGAGATGCGGGCGGCGTGGATGGACGACGCCGACCTGCGGGCGCTCGGCTTCGGGGCGTTCGTGGAGGCCCTGGCCGCCGGGGTGGCGGCCCACCACGCGGGCATGCTCCCGGTGTTCAAGGAGACGGTGGAGGAGCTCTTCGAGGCCGGGCTGGTGAAGGTGGTCTTCGCCACGGAGACGCTCTCGCTCGGCATCAACATGCCGGCCCGATCCGTCGTGATCGAGGATCTCTGGAAGTTCTCCGGGGAGCGGCACGAGCTCCTGACCCCGGGCGAGTACACCCAGCTCACCGGGCGCGCCGGGCGTCGGGGGATCGACGAGATCGGCCACGCGATCGTCGTGTACCAGCGCCAGGTGCCGTTCGAGCGCGTCGCCGCCCTGGCGTCGACCCGGACCTACGAGCTCACGAGCTCCTTCCGGCCCTCGTACAACATGGCGGTGAACCTGGTCCGCAACTACACGCGGGAGCAGGCCCACCACCTCCTGAACTCCTCCTTCGCCCAGTTCCTGGCCGACCGGGGGGTCGTCGCCCTCGAGCGGGAGCTCGAGCGGGACCGCGCCTACCTCGCCGGGTACCGGGAGCAGATGCGGTGCCACCTCGGGGACTTCGAGGAGTACTGGCGCCTGCGCGAGCGGGCCGAGCGGATCCGGGCGCAGGCTCGTCTCGGTCGGGAGCGGGCGCGCACCGAGGCCGTCCGTGCGGCCCTGGCGGGGCTGCGGCCGGGGGACGTGATCTTCGTCCCGCGCGCTCGCCGCCGGGGCCTCGCGGTCGTCGTCGCGAGCCGCGAGGGCAGGCCGACGGTCCTCGGACAGGACCGTCACGCCTTCCGGCTCTCGGTCCGAGACTTCGAGGAGCCGCCGCCCGTGCTGGCCAAGGTTCCCCTGCCGCGGTCGGGCAGCGTGCGGAGCGCCCGGTACCGGCGGGACCTGGCGGCGCGCCTCGTGGCGCTCGACGTCCGACCTCCCCGGCGGCAGCACGCCGCCCCGGACGCTCGGGCGGAGCGGGAGGCCCGGCGCGTGGAGGAGCGGGCGGCGGAGCACCCCTGCCACGCCTGCCCGGACCGACCCGCCCACGAGCGCTGGGCGGCGCGCGCCACCCAGCTGGAGCGTCAGATCCGGGGGCTCGAGCGCCGGATCCGATCCCGGACGGAGACGCTCGCGCGGCAGTTCGACCGGGTCCTCGCCGTCCTCGAGGAGCTCGGCTACGTCCGGTACTTCGAGGCGACGTCCAAGGGC
>BEHO01000114.1 GCA_002898915.1 bacterium HR12 | reverse complement strand
ACGAACGTGGTCTTCATGGGGATGGGCGAGCCCTTCGCCAACGAGCGCGCGACCCTCGGGGCGGTCGCCCGGCTCACCGACCCCCGGGGGATGGGGCTCGGCTCGCGGCACATCACGATCTCGACGGTGGGCGTCGTGCCGGGGATCCGTCGCCTGCCCGACGCCAACGACCAGGTCCGCCTGGCGGTGAGCCTCCACGCCGCCGACGACGAGCTGCGGAGCGAGCTCGTCCCGGCCAACCGTCTGTGGCCGCTGGAGCAGGTGATCGAGGCCGTCGCGTTCTGGCGGGAGCGCACGCACCACCGCCCCTCGCTGGAGTGGGTGATGATCGACGGCGTGAACGACACCGACGAGCAGGCCGGCAAGCTCACGGCGATCGCGCGCCGCCTCCGGGCCCACGTGAACCTGATCCCGCTGAACGCGACGCCGGGGTTCCCGATGCAGGGGAGCCCCCCGGCCCGCATCCGTCGGTTCGCGGGGATCCTGGAGCGGGCCGGGGTGAACGTCACCATCCGGGACACCCGCGGGCGCGGGATCGAGGCCGCCTGCGGTCAGCTCCGCGTCGAGCGCGAGCGCGTCGCCGCCGGCTGAGCGGGCGCTGTCCGGGGCTCAGATCCAGGGCTCAGAGGGACCCGAGGGCGCTCCCCTGGAGACCCTCGTCGTACCCCTCCTCGCTCTCCTCGCGCTCCTCGCGCTCCTCATCCGACCCGCCCTCGTCCCGCTCAGGCTCGAGGTCCGAGGTCTCGGGCCCGAGGGCGAGATCGATGTCCCAGTCGAACGCCGGCAGGGTTCCCATGACGCTCCCTCCTTCGGGGTCACCGTCGAGCTGCATCCCAGCACGTTCGAGCGGCGGCGACGGGAACCGCCGGGGATCCGCCGATGAACCCTGGGTGAACCTCCCGGGGTCGCTCCTGCGCCGCGGGCATCTCGACCCGGGCGGAGGCGGCGGTAGGCTCGCGGTCGTGCGCGCGCGGACGCTGGCGGTCGGAGCCTGGGCCTGCTCGGTGCTCCTCGTGGGGCTCGTGGCCGCGACCCCCGGCTCGCCCTTCAGCCCGCGGCTCCCGCCCGGCGCCGGGCCGGCGGGGCCGCTGCGGTGGGCGTCGGAGGCGCTGGGGCTCGTTCGGCTCGGCCCGAGCGCCCTCGCGGCGGTGGGGGTGGCGGCCGTCGCCCTCGCGGCGGGGGCCTTCGCGTTGGTGCTCCGGTCCAGCTGGCGCGGGGAGCTCACGGCCCGCACGGTGTTCGTCCTCGCCGCGAGCGCCCACGTCCTCGTGGTCCTCGGCCTCCCCCTGCTCTTCTCCCGGGACGTCTACTCGTACGCGGCCTACGGGAGGATCGCGGCCACCTACCACGCGAACCCGTACCTCGCCACGCCCGCCGACTTCCCGGGCGATCCCTCCTTCGCGTACGTGGGGCCGAAGTGGGCGGACACGCCGGCGGTGTACGGGCCGCTCTGGACCCAGATCTCGGCGGGGGTGACGCGGCTCGTCGGCGACCTCCCCGGACAGGTGGCGGCGTTCCGGATCCTCGCCGGGGCGGCGAGCCTGGCGACGCTCGCGGTGGTCGGGCACCTCGCTCGCCGCCTCGCGCCGGAGCGGCGCGCGTTCGCCCTCGCGGCGTTCGGGCTGAACCCGGTGGTGCTCTTCCAGTCCGTGGGGAGCGGCCACAACGACCTCCTCGTGGCGCTCGCGGTGGCCGGGGCCCTCGCCCTCGCCCTCGCGGGGTGGCGGGTGGGGGCCACGGCGGCGCTCGCGCTCGGGGCGCTCGTGAAGGCCCCGGCGGCGGTGCCCCTCGCGCTCGCCGTCGTCGCCGTCGGCGCCTCCGCACCGCGGGGGCGTCGGCTGCGGGCCCTCGCGCCCCACGTGGGGGTCGCGGTCGGGCTCGGGCTCGCCCTCGCGGCGCCCTTCCTCAGCCGACGGGACCCCACCCTCGGGATGCTCGAGCTCGCGACCCACGAGGGCTGGCTCGCGCCCTCGCGCCTGGCCCGCCGCGCCCTCGACGCGATCTCGGGCGGGGCGCTCGGCGTCGTGCCGCGCGTGCTCTTCCCCCTCGTGTTCCTGTGGGCGGTCGTGACGATCGGCCGGTCCCTGGTGCGGCGAGGGGTCGGCGAGGTCCGCGAGGAGGGGGCGGCGTGGGCCTGGGGGCTCGTCGCGCTCATGCTCCTCGGCCCGGTGCTGCTCCCCTGGTACGTCGCGTGGGCGCTGCCGCTCGCCTGGCTCCTGCCGCGGGCGCCGAGGGCCGTGCTGCTCGGCACCGGTCTCGCGCTCGCCCTCTCCCAGTGGACCTCGGAGCCGGCCCGGTTCGCCGCCGCCTACGGCGCGAACGTCTGGTTCGGCCACTACGTGCTCACGCCCGCCGTGGCGATCCTGCTCGGGTGGATGCTCGTTGACCTGGGCCGGCGCGCGCGATCAGGGACCCCGCTCGGCGATCCGCCGCCGGCCGAGGGCGCCCGCGAGGTACCCGCTCCCGCCGCCGAGGGCTGAGGCGAGGGCCCCGCCGAGCGCCCCGCCGTCCAGGGGTGCCCCGAGCCGCTCGAGGAGCACGGCCGAGAGGAGCATCGCCGCAGCCCCCAGGGCCGGGGCGAGCGCGAGGGCCGCCGTCCGGTCCGGCACGAGGAGCCGCGCCCAGCCGAGGCCGGCGAGCGCGAGGAGGACGAGGGTCGCGACCGTCGCCCACGCGATCCCGGCGGGGGAGGAGGGGCGGAGGGGATCGGGGGCGGCGACCGGGCGCTCGGGGACGTCCCCGGCGAGGAAGACCCCGGGCGCGACCCGTCGCCACGGGGGGCCCGCGCGGGCGGCGTCGGGGCGGTCGAAGGGCGCGAGGAGCACGTCGAGCCGCCGACCGCCGGCGGCGGCCGAGGCGCGCTCGGCGTCGGCGCGGGTGACGCGGGTGAGGGCGCGTCGGACGGCGTCGGCCTCGCCGCGGGGTGGGGGCACGAGGATCACCACGTCGCGGATCCGGTCGGGGGGGACCGCCGCGCGGATCACGTTCGCGGCGCGCGTGGCGAGGAACGTGACCGCCGGGCCCTCCTGGTCCACGTGGAAGACGAGGGGGGTGCCGGGCGCGGCGGCCGCCACGAAGCGCGCGGCCGTCGTCGCCCGGGCCAGCTCGAGCTCGGAGACGAACGGCTCCTGGCGGTCCCAGGCGATCCACGCCCCGGCGAGCATCGCCACGGCGAGCCCGGCCGGCGCGACGGCCGCGAGCGCCGGACGGGGGGCGAGCGCGCGGCGGAGCCGCTCCAGCCCGAGGGCGGCGAGGATGGGGAGCACGAAGGCGAAGGTGACGAACCGGTCCGGCGGCCCCACGCCGGTCGCGAGGCCCATGCCCACGCCGCCCACCGTGACCAGGCCCCAGGCGAGGAGGAACCGGGCGAGCGCCCCACCCACCGCGCCGACCCCCCCGACCGCCAGGGGGACCGAGGCCCACGGCACGTACCGCGCGGCGCGGTGGACGAACCGGTCGAGGTAGGCGCGTCGGAGCTCCGCCTCGAGCCCCGCACGGCGGAGGAACCCGTCCTTGGAGGTGTCGACCTCGGGCGGCCGCGGCCCTCCGAGCATGGCGAGCAGACCGACCCCCGCGAGCGCCCCCCCGAGCAGCCCGATGCTCGCCGTTCGCATCGCCTCGTCCCGGTCCCGACCCCACGCCAGCGCCGCCGCGACCGCGAGCACGGCGAGGCCCACGAGCAGGAACAGGGGGTGGGCGAGGCCGCCCGCCCCGAGCACCACCGCCGCGCCGAGCGCGCCCCGGCGTGAGCCCTCGACGAGGAGGGCGCCGACCGCGAGGAACGCCGCCGCGAAGGCCAGGTTCGCGAGGTAGCCCGCGGCCAGGTGCACGGCGAAAGCGCCGGCGAGCAGCCCCGCCAGCCACCAGGCGAGCGCGGGGGCCCGATCCCCGCCGAGCCGCACGAGGGCCGCCGCGGCGAGCCCGGTCGCCACGCCGAGCGCGCCCTCCAGGGCCGCGACCACCTGCACCTCCGAGATCCCGAGCGTGCCCCGCAGCGCGAGCGCGAGGGCCGGCACCCCCGGCCGGTGGCCGACGGCCGAGAGCCCCTCGCGCCCGGCCAGGCGGATCCACCACAGGTACACCGGCGCGTCGGGGCCGAGGGGGAAGGCGAACCGCCCGAGCGCGTACGGCAGGAGGAACCAGACGAGCAGGACCGCGGCGAGGGCGCCGAGGGCCGGGATCCCGCGCCCGAGGCGTTCCGATCCACCGCTCGGTCCCATCGTGGGCCGAACCGTAGCAGGGCCGGCTGTTAGCATCGCCGCTCGATGCTCGACCCCGACCTCATCGCCGAGGTGCTCCGCGTCGCCCGCTCCAGGGGCGGCGCCTTCGCCGAGCTGTACGTGGAGGAGCGGACCTCGGTCCAGGTCCGGCTCGACGACGGGAAGATCGAGGAGCTCACGACGGGCCTCGACCGCGGCGCCGGCGTGCGGGTCGCGCGCGGGACCGCCTTCGGGTACGCCTTCTCCAACCGCCTGGACCGCGAGGCCCTGCTGGAGGCGGCCCGGGCCGCGTCCGCGCTGCTCGACGGCTCCCCGGGCGGGGTCGCGGATCTCCGGGAGCTCGAGCCGCCCGTGGCCCACGTCGCGGCCGAGCCCGCCTCGGCCGTGCCCGCCGCGGACAAGGTCGCCTGGCTGCGCGAGGTGGACGAGGCCGCGCGCTCCCTGAGCCCCGAGGTCCGGCAGGTGATGGCGAGCTACGGGGACTCCGTCCAGCGCGTCCTGGTCGCCACCTCTGACGGGCGCCTCGCGCGGGAGACGCGTCCCCGGATCCGCCTCGCGGTGCAGGTCGTCGCGGCCCGCGACGGCGTGATCCAGACCGGCTTCCACGGGCCGGCGGGGCTCGCGGGGGTCGAGTTCCTCCGCGCCCATCCCCCGGCCGAGACGGCGCGGATCGCGGCGCGCCGCGCCGTCGCCATGCTCGACGCCGTCCCGGCGCCCGCGGGCGAGATGCCGGTGGTGCTGGCGCCCGGGATGGGCGGGGTGCTCTTCCACGAGGCGGTCGGGCACCCGCTCGAGGCCGACACGATCCAGAAGGAGGCTTCGGTGTACCGGGGCAGGATCGGGGAGCGCCTGGCCTCGCCCCTCGTGAACGGGGTGGACGACGCCACGGTGCCGAACGGCTGGGGCT
>BEHO01000113.1 GCA_002898915.1 bacterium HR12 | reverse complement strand
CGCGAGGTCGCCCTCGAGGGCGATGCCGGCACGCCTGGACATCACCGCCACCCCGTGGGAGGCGACGGGGCCGCTGACGAGGATGCGGTCGCCCGGCCGCGCGCGTTCGGGGCCCACGTCGACCCCCGCCGGGACGGTCCCGATCCCCGGGGTGATGACGAACAGGCCGTCCGCGCCGCCCCGCTCCACGACCTTCGTGTCTCCGGTCACGAGCTGCACGCCGGCCCGGCGGCACGCCTCGGCCATCGCCGTCACGACGAGGCCGAGGTCCTCCAGGGGGAGCCCCTCCTCCACGATGAGCGCGGCCGAGAGGAACCGGGGCTCCGCGCCCATCATCGCGAGGTCGTTCACCGTCCCGTTCACCGCCAGCTCGCCGATGTTCGAGCCGGGGAAGAACCGCGGGGTGACGACGAACGCGTCCGTGGTGAAGGCGAGGCGCACGTCGCCGAGGTCGATCACGGCCGCATCGCCGAGCCGCGCGAGCTCCGACGATCCCGTCCCGTCGAGGATCGGCACGAGCACCTCGCGGATCAGCTGCTGCGTGAGCCGACCGCCGCTCCCGTGCCCGAGGAGCACGTTCGCTCCCGGCGGGAGCGGGACGGGGCAGCGGAGCACGAAGCCCTCGGCCTCGCTCACGTCGCGGCCTCCACGGCGTCCGCCCGGGGCCGCCCGGCGAGGAAGTAGGCGGCGCACGCGCCCTCGCTCGAGACCATCGGGGCGCCGAGGGGCGTGGCGGGCGTGCAGAGCGTCCCGTAGGCCGGGCATCGGTCCGGCCGCACGCGGCCGGTCAGCACCTCGCCCGCCATGCAGACCTCGGATTCGCTCGCCGGGGCGCCCTCGCGCGGGAAGCGGAGCTCGGCGTCGAAGCGACGGTAGGCCTCGCGCAGCCGCAGTCCGCTCTTCGGGATGATGCCGATCCCCCGCCAGGCCCGATCGCACGTCTCGAAGACCTCGGTCACCACCGCCTGGGCCTCCCGGTTCCCCTCGCGCACGACGGCGCGGACGTACTGGTTCTCGACCTCGTGCCGCCCCTCCTCGAGCTGCCGCACGAGCATGAGGATCCCCTCGAGCAGGTCCACCGGCTCGAACCCCGTCACGACGATGGGGACGCGGTAGTCGCGCGCGAGCGGCTCGTACTCGCGCCATCCCTGCACCGCGCACACGTGACCGGGCGCGAGGAAGCCCTGGACCCGGTTCCCCGGCGTCGCGAGGATCGCCACGATCGCCGGCGGGACGAGCACGTGCGCCACGAGGAGGGCGAAGTTCTCGATCCCGAGCCGGTCGGCCTGCAGGACGGCCATCGCGTTCGCCGGCGCCGTGGTTTCGAACCCCACGGCGAAGAAGACGACCGTCTTGTCGGGGTTGCGACGCGCCACCTCCAGCGCGTCCAGGGGCGAGTACACGACCCGCACGTCGCCACCCGCGGCGCGGGCCATCAGCAGGTCCTCGCTCGAGCCGGGGACCCGGAGCATGTCCCCGAACGAGCAGAGGATCGCGTCGGGCCGCTTGGCGATCGTGATCGCCTCGTCGATGAGGGCCAGCGGCGTCACGCACACGGGGCACCCCGGTCCGTGCACGAGCGAGATCGTCGGCGCTAGCAGCTCGTCGATCCCCTGCCGGATCAGCGTGTGGGTCTGGCCGCCGCAGACCTCCATCACCGTCCAGGGCCGGGTCGCCGTGCGATGGATCTCCTCCACCAGGGCCCGCGCGATGCGGTCGTCCCGGTACTCGTCCACGAACCTCATGCCGCACCCCCGGGCCGGTAGTGCTCGGCCCGCACGCCCTCGGGATCCTGCGGCAGGTCGATGTCCTCGAGGTTCCCCATCTCGGCCAGGAGCCGATACGCGCGCCGCGCCTCCTCCTCATCCACGACGCTGATGGCGAACCCGACGTGGACCACCACCCAGGAGCCGATGTCCGCGTCCGGCACGTACTCGAGGCACGCCGTGCGCGTGATGCCGCCGAAGTCCACGCGCCCCATCCGGACGCCGTCCTCGGTGGAGACCTCGACGATCTTCCCCGGAACCCCGAGGCACACGGCTCGCACCTCCCGCTGCTCGCTCAGCCCTCGAGCCGCGCGCTCGCCACGAGCACCTGGCCGAGGGCGACGCCTCCGTCCCCCACCGGGGTGCGCCTCGGAACGTACACCTCGAAGTCGCAGGTCTCCAACCGGGTGACGACGTCGGAGAGGAGGAGGTCGTTCTGGAACACGCCGCCGCCGAGCACCACCCGCGACAGTCCGGTGCCGCCGCGGATCGCCCGGCACACCTCCAGGATCGCCGCGGCCAGGGTGCGGTGGAACCGCCCGGCGACCTCGCCCGGTGAACGCCCGCGGACCAGGTCCTTCACCACCCCGGCCACGATCGGACGCGTGTCGAGGACGAGCCTGCCGTCCACGGTCGCGAGCTCGAACGCGTACTCGCGCGTGGCGCTGGAGAGGGCCGCCTGCTCGAGGAGGATCGCCGGCTGCCCCTCGTAGGTCGCCTCCTCGCAGATCCCCGCCAGGGCCGCCACGGCGTCGAACAGCCGCCCGCCCGAGCTCGTCCGCGGCGAGGGGAGCTCCCCCCGCACCTGCGCGAGGACCGTCTCGAGCTCCTCCACCGAGCGCTCACCGAGCAGGCCCAGGGCGGCGGGCAGCACGCCCGCGTCCTGCGCGTGGGCGATGGCCATCCGCCAGGGGTACCGGACCGCCGCGTCCCCGCCGGGCTGGCGCACCTGCCGGAGGTGGCCGACCCGTTCCGCCCTCGCCGCGTTGCAGACCAGGAACTCGCCGCCCCAGGCCGTCTCGTCCTCGCCGAGGCCGAACCCGTCGAAGGCCACCCCGATCACCTCGCCCCGCAGCCGGTGCTCGGCCATGGTCGCCGCGACGTGCGCTTGGTGGTGCTGCACCGCGACGCGCGGCAGACCGGTCTCCTCCGCGTACCGCGTGGAGAGGAAGTCGGGGTGCAGGTCGTGAGCGACGGCCTCCGGCTCGATCCGGAACAGCGTGCGGTAGCGCTCGAGCGCTTCCTCGTACGCGCGCATCGCCTCCTCGCTGTCGAGGTCCCCGATGTGCTGCGAGAGGAACGCGTGGGTCCCCGAGGCGAGGCAGAAGGCGCCGTGGAGCTCGGCCCCGGCCCCGAGGATCGGGGGGACCGCGACGGGGAGCGTGATGGGGCTCGGCGCGTAGCTCCGCGCCCGGCGCAGGACGACCGGCTCGCCGCGCCAGACCCGCGTGACGGGGTCGTCGTAGCGCGCCACGATCCGGCGATCGTGGAGCAGGAAGGCGTCGGCGATCCCCGCCAGCCGTCGGAGGGCGTCCTCGTCGTCGATGCAGATCGGTTCGTCGGAGACGTTCCCGCTCGTCATCACGAGGGGCCGACCCACCTCCCGCAGGAGGAGGTGGTGGAGGGGCGTGGCGGGGAGCATCGCGCCCTGGCGACGGTGACCGGGAGCGACGGAGGGCGCGAGCGTCCCGCGGTCCCGAACGAGGACGATCGGCGCCTGGGGGGAGGCGAGGAGGCGCTCCTCGGCCGGCGACAGCGCGAACCGCTCGCGGGCCGCCTCGAGGTCCGCGACCATCACGGCGAAGGGCTTGTGGGGCCGTCGCTTCCGTCGGCGGAGCTCGGCGACGACCCCCTCCTCCTCGGCCAGGCAGGCGAGGTGGAAGCCGCCGAGGCCCTTCAGGGCCACGATCCTCCCCTCGAGGAGGAGCGCCGCGGCCCGCTCGATCGGATCCCCCGCGATCGGCCGCCCTCGCCCGTCCACGAGCCGGAGCGTGGGGCCGCACGCGGGGCAGGCCACGGGCTCGGCGTGGAAGCGACGATCCGACGGGTCCCGGTACTCGCGCTCGCAATCCGGGCACATGGGGAAGACCCGCATGCTCGTCCGCTCCCGGTCGTAGGGGAGCGCCTCGATGATGGTGAACCGCGGCCCGCAATCGGTGCAGTTGATGAACGGGTACCGGTACCGGCGGTCGGCGGGGTCGAAGAGCTCGCGCAGGCACGCGCCGCACGTGGCGACGTCGGGCGAGATCAGCCGCTCGCCGAGCTCCTCCTCCTGGCTCTCGTCCACCTCGAACGTGGCGAAGCCACCGGGTCGGACCTCGGACCAACGGACCTCCTCGACCCGCGCGAGCGGCGGCGGGTCGGCCTCCAGCGCGCGGCAGAAGGCCTCCAGGCGCTCCTCGGGTCCCTCGGCCAGGATCTCCACGACCCCGCCGCGGTTGCGGACCCAGCCGGTCACCCCGTGACGGTTCGCGAGCCGCCAGACGAACGGCCGGAACCCCACCCCCTGCACCACGCCGCGGACCTCGATCCTGCGCGCGACGACCGAGGGCCGCGACGTCGCCCTCGCCCTGGTCATCTCGGTCGTCATCGTGCCCGTTGCCGTGGCTGGAGGGGCGGGTCGGTCGGCCCCGCGCCGGACGGTCCTCCGGCCCAGCCTAACCGGGCTGCGACGCTCAGGGCGCCGACGCCGATCGGGCGCCGACGAGCTCGCGCTCGCCCGCCACCGGAGCCCGGGGCACGACCACCGCCCGCTCCCGGCGCGCCGCGGCCGGCGGCCCAACCTCCGGCAGGATCGGGAAGTTCTCGACGACGAACAGGTAGAGGAGCACGCCCCCCGCCACCAGGCCGACCGTCAGCGCCACCTCCGGCAACGAGGGGAGGTACGAGGCCCCGCCGGCGGAGGCCGCCATCCCGGTGAAGACGACGTTGGCCCGGTTCACCGCGACGCCCGCGACCGCCAGCGACGCCGCGGCGACGAGCCTGCGGGGCCGGAGCGCGAGGTCCCGCGAGAGGAAGACGGAGGCGGGCACGAGGACCAAGACCCCGAGCTCGATGAGGAACAGGGTGCTCGCCGTCGACCCCTCGAGCAGCCGTCCGAGCGCTCCTCGGTACGCGAGATCGGCGACCTTGGCGACCGCGTACACGAGCATCAGGACCCCGGAGACCCGGACCATCTCCACGAGCACGGGCACCGGCGGTCGCCGGCCGTGGGCCCGCGCCGAGAGGAAGCTCTCGACCGTCACCATCGCCGGGCCCACGAAGAACGACGAGGTGAGGAAGAAGAGCGGCAGCAGCATGGACCACCACAGGGGGTCGAGCCGCCCCCTCGCGAGCAGGTAGAGCGAGCCGAGCGCCGACTGGTGCAGGAGCGGCA
>BEHO01000112.1 GCA_002898915.1 bacterium HR12 | reverse complement strand
GGGTACGGTTTTTGCCGCAACGCGTTGGTGGAGGAGGGAACGCACCATGGGTCGAGCATGGGGCCCCTGCGGAGCCAGGAGGGGGAGGATCGCCATCGTGGCGGTACTTGTTCTGGGTGGCGCTGCGATCCCGGGAGCCCGGCTCGCGGCGGCCCCCGCGGCGCCGGAGCCCAGCACGAGTCGATACCTCACCACGGCAACGGACGCCGAGGTGTGCGACATGGGGGCGGCGCTCGCCGCCGAGCAGGTTGCCAACACGACGGATGATGACGCGTTCGTCATCCTGCACTTCTTCGCCCCGCAGAAGTTCCCCGACGGCAGGTTCGGGGCTTCCAGATATACTGGCGCCTCTCAGAAAATCTCCGGCGTGACTGGCCCGGACGCCACCGGCATCGAGCTCACCCTGCAGCGGTTCGCCAACTGCTACCAGAACAACAACCCAGCTGGCTCCACCGTCAAGATCGTGGCGGGCGTGTCGAACGACGTGGTGGACGACCCGCAGGCCGCGGTAACCCGCAACCACGGAGAGGCCTGGGGGGACCTCATCAGGCGGATGAACAACTGGGCCCGCGACAAGGGAATCTCCGACGAAGTCACCTTCAACGGCGGGCTCGATGCAGAGCGCGGCCTCGCCAACAGCATCGACAAGGTCAAGGCGTGGATCGACGGCTACCGGGCGAGCAACGGATCGGCCGACTGGAACCTCTTCTTCTACGGGGACGCGGCCGGGTGCCCGAGCGACAAGGATCCCAGCACGACCTGCAACTGGCCGGCCAACGACATCATCGACATCTCCTGGGCGAGGCTCGAGATCACGCCGTTCCCCCAGATCTACGACGAGGAGCCCGACACGGCCGATCCGCCGACCAGCGTGAACGCGCAGCAGTGGCAGCGCCTAAGCAAGCGCTCGTACAACAACGGGACCGGGCGCATGAACTTCTCCGGTGGCCTGTCCCAGTACGCTGCCTGCCAGGACGTGGGCGGGTGCCCGGGGCTGGAGAACCGACCCAAGGAGAGTTGGCGGGACCTGTGGGAGGAGATCAACTGCGTCTACGACGGAGCCGGAGCCTGCGTCACGGCCGACGATCTGCGCTGGACGACGCAGCTCGACTGGGACCAGAGCGCCTGAGGGCCCCGGAAGGAGGATAGGATGGGCTGGCGTAGGATGAGCTCCGTGGTGGGGAAGCTCGGTAAGGGGCGCGGGGCGATCGTCGTGACTGCCCTCGGCCTGCTCGGCCTCGCGGCCGGCCTCGGGGTCGCCACGGCCACCGACGCGCCCGAGGAGGCCGCCTGCGACGTCGCATCGATCAGGCAGCGCTACGCGGCCCTTGAGGCCAAGTACGAGGCGATGCCCGAGCCGAGCAGCCCGGAGGAGCAGTACCAGCGGAGCCAGGCCTTCGAGCGGGAGTGGACGGAGCTCGGGACGCTCTGCGAGTGGAACGCGCCCACGGCGATCGAGCCGCCCCTTGGCCCGGAGGACGCCGAGTGGAAGCTCGACCACTACGGCGTCGGCCCCGTGTACCCACCGGCGGCGCGCCCGAACCTGCCGGGTGGGTTCGAGGTGATCAACGACTGGGCCGACGTCGTGGACGGGGAGCCGCTGGTCGTCTCCTCGGTGATCCGGACCACGTGGAGCGAAGGCGGCGGAGCGGTCATAGACCGAACCTGGGGCCTCTTGGTCCAGGGGGTCCACGGGCTCGGCTTCTTCGAGTCGCCGGAGGCCGTCGGCCCGCTCACGATCGTGGACGAGCATGACCTCATCCTCACCCTGGAAGGCCCCGAGGGAGAGCGCTTCGCCTTCGACGTCCTCCGCCGGCAGTGGGTCGAGCCCCCGGCGGAAGCCGCATAGCAACGCTGCGGGGGCGGGGCCCGAGGGTGCATGGCGGCGCCCTACGGGCCGGGGCGGGAGCCGAGGCGCCGGGGGGCTGTGCGTGGTGGGGAGGGCTTCCGGCGCCTCCCGATGAGGAGGGAGGGTGGTGTCCCTCATCGTCCGCCCGGGCGCATGAACCGCACATCGGCGAGGATCGGGGTGCCTGGCCCGCCCGACAGGACCCGGCAGCGACGTATGAGGAGCGGTCGAAGCAGTGGCGGGCCGGCTACACGACGACGATCAGTGGCCATCCCGCGTGGGTCATCGCCGCAGGTCCTTGGGCGCCCGGACAACCGCCCGTGAGCGTGGTCCACGTGACCATCGACGGTGTGGACGTGACCCTCTACGGGAAGATGGATATCGGCGACCTCGTGGCCGTCGCAGCGACCCTCGAGGCGTAGGGCCGTCGGGACATCGGCGGGGCGGGCCGCACCATGCCTCCGAGCAGGCGGCGTAGGCGTGCGTGAGCCATCGGGGCGGGAGCAGGGCCCCACCCCGTGCCGGGCTCGTGGGTCCGCGACCGATCGATCCGAACGCGGGAGCAGAGCCACTGTAGGGGTCCAGGTGTGCGTGCTACCCGCCGTGCTACCGGACGGGGACGCACGGGACAGCACGGGATGGCACGAACGCCCCCAGGAAGGGGCCCCTGACCTGGACGGGACCGCACCCCGCCACACCGGATGGACGGGGGAGCACGGAGGCCGCGAGACTCATAATCCGCCGGTCGGAGGTTCGAGTCCTCCCCGCCCCACGGCCCCGCAGGTCACGGGCCGTCTCCAGCAAGATGCGCTGCTCGTCGCCCGGCTGGTACCCGCACCGGCACCCCTCCAGCCCGGTGGGTCTCGCCCAGGCACGGAGCAAGCCGGCCCCATTCCCTCGCCGATGGGTGGCCGTCGGCTCTGGGGCCGCCCCCTGGCTCCGGCCGAAACCGGGAACCAACTCGGGCCCGTCGGCGTCGAAACCATAGGCTACGGTCGAGCATCCAGCGACGAAGGAGGTGCACCGGCGGATGGGTGTGAAGCGGGTGGCTGTGGTCTCGGTGGTCATGTTGTTGGCTGGCCTGGTGCTGATCGCGACCCGCGCGATGGCGTCCCCCACGCCGTCACCAGGAGCGCCACCTTCTCCAACGGCCCCAAGCTCGATCCCGCCTGGCGTCTACACCTATGAGCAGGTGCGAGCCATGGGCTACGACCCCGGGCTCACGCCTGAGGAGGTGGGTCTCCCGGTCTGCAAGCCGGACCCAGACTGGCCAGGCCTCACGGAGGACTCCCCGCCGGTCCCGGATGCACCGACTGCGTGCGTGGCAGACGTCACGAAGTTTGAGTTCGCGTTCGGGTTCCCCGCACCTCACGCCAGCTACCACTGGAACGGCTACAGGACGAACGCGGGCAGCTACGCCGGCGGCAAGGTCGAGGTCGAAGTCCGCGATCCGTCCGTGGACCACGATCTGCCAAGCGGCACCGACGAGTTCGTCGCGAACCGGGTCCTCACCCAGACATCTACAACTTCCGACTGGCTGGAAGTCGGCTGGGCGGAGGTCAGTTGGAAGGACAACCGCCAGTACGTCTACTCGTACGACACGGAGGAGCGCAGCTGGGAGTTCCCCGGCGGCTACAACTTGACCGCTGGGAGCTACTACGCGTTCCGCACGCGCAACTGCACGATCAACAACGATGACCGCCAGTGTGGTGAGATCTACTGGAGCGGCCAGTGGCAGCTCACCCGAAACAGCAACCCTGGCGACTGCCGGAAGCCGGATGGGACGGCGATGTGTGCGGTGGAGGAATTCACGGAGAGCTTCTCTGAGGACAGCAACACGCCGCATCCGGATCTCACCGGCAGTTCGGGGGGCAACGTCATCAACTGGAGGAATACCCAGCTCCGCACAGACGCAGGCTCCTGGGTGGCGTGGACCGCTCCCTCGACCAAGGGATCTCAAACAGCCTACGACACCTGCCTGATCAACGCCTACTACCGCTTCTACGCCAAGAAGGGCACTTGCTAGCGAGAGACCGTGTGTCGTGCCGAGGCGCTCGGGCGTCAGCGGCGGAAGCGGGGTGAGCATCTTGCGCGTACTTATATCTAGGGCGAAGCTCGTTGCTCATGTGTTGCTCGTCGCGGCCCTCGCGGGCGGCTGCACAACAGGAGAGGGCCGCTCGCGCACCGGGGGTCCGCGCATAGGGCCGACGAGTTCCACTCCCGCGCACGCCACCCTCCCCAGCCTCGTCGGGCTGTCCAAGGCCGCGGCGGAGCGGCAACTGACGAGGCTGGGTCTGCAGTTCATCATCGATCCTGTCGGTCCGCCCGAGGACAACGTAGTGGTCGGGCAGCGACCAAAGGCTGGAACGGATCTCTCAGCCATCGAGCGAGTCGTCCTCCGTGTTCGGTGCGTTCCGGCCCCCTGCCCATCGCCTCCCGATGGGGAGACGATCTTCGACCCGTGCACCTGCGCCTCTCGATAGGACCCTCGCGCCGGCGAGGGGCCCGGGGCCCACGGAGCGGCGGGCCACCTGCCGCTCCTCCCGGTGGCCGGAGAGCACCATCCCACAAGGGGGACCGCGGAGCCCGGTCGGGGAAGGTCCTCACGAGGTCGGTACGGCGGCGGACCTCGCCGGTTCGGCCGCTCCCCGGGAGCCTTCGGACCGGATCTGGTCGCCTCGGCGAGGAAGGAGGCGCAGGCGGTGACGTCGCAGCCCGCTGCCTCGAGGAGCGCGGCGGCCTCTCCAGGCGGGCGCCACCGGGAGCCGTGGATGGCTCGTGTCGGGTCCCCTCTTCGGGGGAGATCCTGGCTCCGGTGCTCGCGCGGGGTGGCGAGGATGCGGGCAAGGTCTTGCCCGGGACGTCGCCCACGTTCTCCCGCGGCAGGAACAGCGCGAGGGCACTCTTGGTGTCCCGCCTCAGGAGGTAGCCGATGAGGACGGCGCCCTCATCGTGGTGGATGAACAGGTCGGTCTTCCCCCGTCGGGCCGAAGAGATCCCCGCCGCCGGTGCCGAACCGGTCGCTCAGCTCGCGTCCGGCCGGCGATCGACCAAGATCTTGAGGAAGGCCTCGAGGTCCCGGTCCTTGAGCACCTTCTCCCTCCGGCCCTGGACAGTCCCCTCGAGCCTGCGGCGGAGCCACCTGATCAAACGACCCGCAGTCCCTCGTCACCCACGCGAGGTACTGGCTGGATCCGGCCGATCCTCCTCGTCGACCCGCGCCTGGGATTCCAGCGGGGTGGGGGAGTCCGCGGGGGCCTCGTGGGCAACGACCGATCCGCGGCCCCCGGACCTCACCCCTCGGGAGCGCCGGGGCGACGTGCTGGGGGTGAACCG